>JAFGWQ010000108.1 GCA_016937075.1 Campylobacterales bacterium
AAAGTGTAGTTACATCCAATCTTCTTTGTGCAGCATTTCTTATTCGAGTAAGAGAGTCTGCAATTATATCTGTCATCATCTTTTACTCCTTAATTACCAGCTAGCTTTTCGCATGCCTGGGATGAGGCCTTCATTGGCCATTTTTCTTAAACACACACGACAAATACCAAAATCTTGATATACTGAGTGAGGTCTACCGCAAATTGTACAACGAGTATAAGCTCTAGTTGAAAACTTAGCCTTTTTTTGTTGTTTATTGATCATTGATTTCTTAGCCATTAGTTTCTTCCTTTCGCAAATGGCATGCCAAGCTTCTCAAGAAGATTAAATGCTTGTTTGTCATCGTCTGTACTAGTGATTATTGTAATGTTCATACCGTGTGTTTTAATAATATTATCATATACAACTTCAGGGAACATCAATTGCTCTTGCAAACCAAAGTTATAGTTTCCTCTTCCGTCAAAACCGCGTCTAGGAATTCCTCTAAAGTCTTTAACTCTTGGAAGTGCTATAGAGATAAGCTTATCAAGGAAGTTATACATATTTTCGCCTCTCAAGGTTACTTTGATACCGCTTGGACTTCCTTCTCTAGCTTTAAATCCTGCAACAGATTTTTTAGCATTTGTAATGATTGCTTTTTGACCGGCAATAAGGCTGATAGTATCGGCCATATTTTGGATCAATTTAGTATCTTTACCTTCTTCACCGGCTCCAACACTAATAACAATCTTTTCAAGCTTAGGAGTCTGCATCGGATTTTTGATCCCGCACGCTTCACGCAACGCAGGTACGATGTCATTGTACTTTTGCTTCATTCTACTCATTGGATTATTCCTCTACTTTTTTCACATTAGAGATATGGATCGGCATCTCTTTAGACACAAAACCACCATTTTTATTCTCTTCAGTTGGCTTAACTGCTTTTTTAGCTGTTTTGCATCCTGCTACGATTACGGCATCTTTTTTTGTAAGCACTTGAAGCACTTCTCCAACTTTGCCTTTATCGTCACCGGCAATAATTGTTACTTTATCGCCTTTTTTGATTTTAAATTTTTTCATTACCATACCTCCGGTGCCAATGATACGATCTTCATAAATCCGGCATAACGAGTTTCACGACTTACCGGTCCGAAGATACGAGTTCCTATCGGCTCTTTTTTATCGTCGATAATTACCGCTGCATTGTCATCAAATCTGATCAAAGAGCCATTTTCTCTGTGAATCTCTTTTTTTGTACGAACCACAACAGCTTTTACAACTTTACCTTTTTTTACTTTTCCGTTTGGAAGTGCTTTTTTTACTGACGCAATGATAACATCGCCAACACTTGCATATCTTCTTTTAGATCCGCCAAGAACCTTGATACACATGATCTCTTTTGCACCACTGTTGTCTGCTACTGTTAATCTAGTAAAACTTTGAATCATTAGATCTCTCCTCTCTTAACGATAGTGAGCAATCTAAAACTTTTTGTTTTTGACAATGGTCTGCACTCAATAGCGCATACAGTATCACCAACATTGACAGTGTTTGCTTCGTCATGTACAAGATATTTTTTAAATCTTTTTACTGTTTTGTGATATCTAGGGTGTAAAACCTTTCTTTCAACCAAAACAGTCGCTGTTTTGTCACCTGCTTTTTTGATGACAGTTCCTGTAATTTCTCTTTTTGGCATGTTGATCCTTTACTTTGATCTAACAGCAGTAAGTGCTGTTTGGATTCTTGCGAGATCTTTTTTCGCGATTCTTAATTCACTAGTATTGGTAAGTTGCATAGTTTTAAGCTTTGCACCCAATGTGAACAACTCAAGTTTTTTAGCTTTAAGCATCTCTAAAAGTTCTGCTTCTGTTTTATCTTTTAAATCAATATACTTCATTACTATCCTTTAGAGAGATGATTTTTGTCTTAAAAGGAAGTTTGTAACAAGCCAAAGCCAAAGCTTCTCTTGCCAATTCCTCATTAACACCAGCCAACTCAAAAATGATACGACCCGGCTCTATATTCATAACCCATTTCTCAACGCTACCTTTACCTTTACCCATTCTTGTTTCCAATGGTTTTTTTGTCAAAGGTTTAGCCGGGAATACTCTAATCCAACTTTTACCTTGTCTGGCAACTTTTCTTGTCATTGAGATACGAGCAGATTCTATTTGTCTAGAATCAATTCTTCCTGCTTCGATTGCTTTGATAGCAAATTCACCGAATTCTATTCTGTTGCCGTTAAAAGCTTTGCCTCTATTTCGGCCTTTCATAACTTTTCTATATTTTGTACGTTTAGGCATCAACATGATTATCACCTCTTCTTCTTGATGGCTTTCTGCCTTCTCTTTTCTCTTCTTGTGGTTCTGGTTGGATACCTTTTTGTAGTACTTCGCCTTTGAATATCCACACTTTGATACCTATGATCCCATAAGTTGTGTGTGCTTCAGCAAAACCGTAATCGATTTTAGCTCTCAAAGTATGAAGAGGTACACGACCCTCAAGATACCACTCTGTTCTAGCTATCTCAGCTCCGCCAAGTCTTCCTGCAACTGAGATCTTAATCCCTTTTGCGCCAGATTTTAGTGCGCCTTGAATAACTTTTTTCATTGCTCTTCTGAAAGCAACACGACGCTCAAGCTGAGTAGCGATACTCTCTGCTGCAAGTTGGGCAGATGCTTGTGGTCTTTTTTCTTCTTTAATATTAAGAGCAACATCTTTGCCAAGCATTTTGACAAGTGTTTCTTTTAGTTTTTCGATATCTCCACCTTTTTTACCGATGATTATACCTGGGCGTGCAGTTACTATAGTGATACGAACTTTTTTCGCAGTTCTTTCAATAATAATATTACTCACACCAGCATAGAAAAGCTCTTTTTTAAGATATTTTCTGATTTTATAATCTTCTGCAATAAATGTAACAGCTCTGCTTTTTGCAGGGAACCATCTTGATTCCCAGTTGCGATTGATACCTAGTCTAAGACCAATTGGATTTACTTTTTGTCCCATATTTATGCATCCTTTCCGTCAGCTTTAGCTTTTGGCTCAGCTTTTTTAGTTTTTGCTTTTGGCTCAGTCGCTTCATCAGAAGCTACTTTTTTTGCAGAAGCTTTTTTTGCAGGAGCTTTTTCTTCAGCTTTTGGTGCTGATTTTGTTTCTGCTTTTTTAGCTGGAGCTACAACTTCAACAGCTGCAGGAGCAACTTCTACCAATATGTGTGAAGTTGGTTTCAAGATTCTAGAAGCAGTACCTCTAGCTCTTGCTCTCCATCTTTTGATCACAGCTGCTTTGTCTACTCTACAGCTTGTAATTTCTACTTCTTGTGGCTCATAGCTACCGTTTGCAACTGCAGAAGCAATTGCTTTTGAGATGATGCCTGCTGCTTTATTTGGCATAAATTCCAAGCTAGCAAGTGCTAGTTCAGCATTCATACCTTGCACTTCTTGTGCAATAAGTCTCGCCTTGGTTGGAGAGACGCGTACGTATTTTACTAATGCTCTACTCATTTCATCATCCTACTTTCTTCTGAACGGTACCTTTGTGGCCCTTAAATGTTCTAGTTGGTGCAAATTCGCCCAATTTGTAACCGACATGGTTCTCTGTTACAAATACAGGGATAAATTGTCTACCGTTATGTACATTGATAGTCAAACCTATGAATTCTGGGAAAATCACTGATCTTCTTGACCATGTTTTGATAGGCTTATTTGATCCCTCTTCTTTTGCTTTAAGAACTTTCTTTTTTAGATGACCATCAATAAATGGTCCTTTTTTAGTTGATCTTGCCATGCTAACCCCTTATTTCTTTCTCTTAGCGATAATGAGTTTATCACTAGCTTTTTTCTTACGAGTTTTATAACCTTTGGCTGGAGTACCCCAAGGAGAAACCGGATGTCCTGAAGAACCTGTTTTACCTTCACCACCACCATGTGGGTGATCCACTGGGTTCATCGCAGATCCTCTAGTTTGTGGTCTGATACCAAGGTGACGATTTCTACCTGCTTTACCTATTACTACGTTTGCAAAATCTTCGTTACCAACAGTACCTATAGTCGCCATACATTCGCCAAGAACATATCTCATTTCGCCGGAAGGAAGTCTAAGAGAGACATATTTGCCTTCTCTACCCATAATTTGCGCATAACCGCCGGCACTTCTAGCCATTTGACCGCCGTGACCAGGACTAAGCTCAATATTGTGTACCAAAGTACCGACAGGAATATTGATCAATTTCATAGCATTTCCTGCTTTGATATCTATATCACTTGCTGCAGAGATAATTTTATCACCTACATTAAGCCCTTTTGGCTGCAAGATATATCTTCTATCACCGTCTACGTATTTAACTAAACAAATTCTGCAGTTTCTGTTTGGATCGTATTCAATTGTTGCTACTGTACCTTCGATACCAAATTTATTTCTTTTGAAATCAATGATACGATAAAGTTTTTTAGCGCCTGCTTCTTTGTGTCTTGAAGTAATGCGGCCGTTATTGTTTCTACCAGCAGTTGCCGGAAGTTTTACCAACAAACTTCTTACGCTTGCTTTTGCTGTAATATCACTACTGTCAAGGTTAGTCATATAACGACGACTTGGAGTGTATGGTTTATATGTTTTTATTGCCATGTTCTATCCTTATACCGCTAAGCTTTCAATTTTCGCATCTTCAGGAAGCTTGACATAAAATTTCTTTACATCATTTCTTTTGCCTTGGATACCTTTAAAGCGTTTAACTTTACCGTTAACTCTCATAGAATTTATACGGAGTGGGCTGATACCAAAAAATTCTTTAAATACTTCTCTAAGTCCGTTTTTAGTCATTTTTGGAGTTGTTTGTACTACAATCACGCCAGCCTCTTGAAGAGCTAGGCTCTTCTCTGTATACATAATTGTTTTAATATCTGTAATATCTGCCATCTTAACTCTCTTTTGTTAATTTTTCAAATACTGCTTTTTCCATTACGATCGCACCATATGCAGCCGCAAGATAAGCATTTAGCTCGTTGCTCTCAATGAGATAAGCGTTTGGCACATTTCTGAATGCCAAGAATGTTTTATCATCAATCATATCTTTAACTACAAGAACATCTCTTTGTCCTAGAGCATTTATCATAGCAACTGCATCTTTTGTTTTAGCAGAATCTATTAAGATTGAATCCATTACGAACAATCTGTCATTAGCTGCTTTTTCTGCTATAGCATGATAAAGAGCCAATTTCTTTTGTTTTTTATTGACTTTAAGGTCATAATTGCGATTGTTAGTAGGTCCAAATGCTATACCGCCACCTCTATAGTGTGGAGCTCTGATTGAACCTTGTCTAGCTCTACCGCCGCCTTTTTGTGCAAATGGCTTTTTACCGCCACCGCTTACTTCTGAGCGAGTTTTTGTTTTAGCTGTGTTTGATCTAACTGATGCCGCATAAGACTTGCAGTAAAGATACAAATTGTGCGGATGCACTTCTAAAAATGCCTGTGGAAGGGCATCGCTTTTAATTAATACTGGGTTACTCATTTTACAATCCTTACCAATCCTCTAGCTCCATTGTGTCCAGGAACTGAACCTTTTAGAACCAAGATACCGTTTTCGGCATCAAAAGATACTACTTCATTTTTCACAGTTGTTTTTGTATTACCGTGTTGACCTGGCATTTTTTGGCCTGGTTTAACACGACCCGGCCATTCACAGTTACCGATTGAACCTGGAGCTCTATGAAATCTAGAACCATGTCCGCCTGGACCCCCTGCGAAACCGTGTCTTTTGATAACACCCTGGAAACCTTTACCTTTAGTAGTAAGTGAAGTTTTCACTACATTTGCTTCAGCTAAAGCACCGGCATCTAGGTCGCCTGCTTCTACACCGGCAGCTACTTCAATAGTCATAAACTTATTGAATTCTTTTGTGATACCGAATTTAGATTGTTGTCCTTCGATGCTTTTGTTTAGCTTTTTGCTGCTATTGTAAGCTACTAGTGCTTTGCCGTCTTCTCTTACTTCGCATACCTTTGTATCAATCACCTTAAGAAGAGTGACTGGAATACTGTCAACATTAATTGTTCGGCTCATGCCGATTTTTTCTACGATAAATTCCATTCTCTACTCCTTATTTGTCCATTGATCTTATTTCTACTTCGATCTCAGGAGCAAGGTCTAGTTTCATAAGTGAATCTATTGTATCTCCTGTAGCAGAAACGATATCGATCATTCTTGCGTGAATTCTAATTTCGAATTGTTCACGACTATCTTTGTTAACATGAGGTGATCTCAAAACAGTATAGCGTTTTAGATTAGTTGGCATAGGAATCGGCCCTCTAATCTCCGCACCAGTTCGCTTGACAGCGTCTATGATAGATGCTACTGATCTATCAAGTACACGATGGTCATAAGCTTTAAGTTTAAGTCTTATTCTTTCCATTTGTTTACCCTTATAAAGAACTCGTCAGCTATTGCCGACATAATTTGGAACGCAGATTATATCTAAAATATCTGAAAACCTCAAGACTTTACAAGCAAAAAATGGTACAATTCTAAAAAACATTTCCTTACTAGAAGGAAGAATTAGATGGAATTACTAGAATATTTACAAAACAATACCCCGATAAATGACAATTTTATACCTCGAAAATGTGTGTTGCCTCAAAGCGAATACATAAATTTATATGGTGCTAGAGGTACGGGCAAAAGCACCTTGGTACTTAACCATATAAAGCAATTTGATAAAAAAAATGTTTTATATATAGATATGGATGACCCAAATCTATTTTTCAATCCTTTGGACGAATTGCAGCAATTTATCAAGCAAAACGACATAAAGCTGCTTGTATTGGATCACTTTTATAATATAGATATCAAACTACCCAAAGTGGACAATCTAATTATAGTCTCAAGAGAACCTTGCGATATCATTGGCTTTGATAGTGTGGAGCTTATGCCTCTTGATTATGAAGAGTTTTTGGCTTTTGAAAATCATATCGTACAGACAAATGCATTTACTCATTTTCTCAAATCAGGTGCACTTCCTGCGATGACAAAAGCCCACAAATCACACCAAAGCATTCTTAAACAATTTATTCAAAGCAGATTTGATATCCAAGAACTTAAACTTCTTTGCATTCTTGCCGAACACCATGCGGAGCATTTGAGCATAAATCAAATATACTCGTTTGCCAAAGAGAAATTCAAGATATCAAAAGACTGGCTCTATACTACTATCAAATCTTTTCAACACGAGGGACTTATATACTTTATAGACGATATCTCAAAAAAGGGCGGGAAAAAGTTAATTATATATGATACTGCTGTAGCAAAATATCTGACATTCAAGCATTCATTTATGATGCAATTTGACTCTACAATTGCTATGACACTCATAAAACAAAACAAACACTTTGAGACTCTAGGTATACATGGATATGTCGCGGATGATTTCACACTGGTCATCCCGGCACCATTCGATAGCGAAGAAAGCATATGGGCGAAGAGTCAAAAAAAGTTTTCGATCTACAAGCGGCACGGTATCAAAAAAGTTATGATAATAACGGTTGCCAATCAATATGAGTTTAGTATAGAAAATATTATTTTTGAAGCGTTACCGTTTTATGAATGGAGTATCACTGATGAGACTTGAATATATTTAACTCGATAACCTAATATAACATTATCAATGAGCAATCCAATTTATCATTGATAGTTCATCGAGTGCACCCGAGATTCGTTTGCTTTCTTTGCCGTTTTTAAACAATATCATAGTCGGTATCCCGCTTATTCCAAATCGTCTTGCTATCATCTCTTCATTTTGAGTATTCAGCTTGGCAAATATTATCTTGAGGGGAAAACGCTCTGCGACTTTTTCAAAAGTCGGGGCCATCATTTTGCATGGCCCGCACCATGGAGCCCAAAAATCAACGACTACAGGCAGATCATTGTGAGATATAAAATGATCAAAATTTGAACTATTTAATTCTATAGGCTTTGTATCTAGAAGGGGACTTTTGCATGAACCGCAATTTGCTTTTGTATAACTTTCTTTTATCGGCAAAGCATTTATCTTCATACATTTTTTGCATACTACATTTATTTTATTATTCATGAGATACTCTTTATTATCTATCTTGTGATATCTAAAATTATAACATAAAAAATTATGGATTTAAATCGAGTGAGAATTGCTGGAGTACCTCTCCCCAGATCCCTGCGGCACACAACAAAAAGGGATGAGCTGCTATGTTCCCATCCTGACTCAGTGTCCCTTAGTGTCGTTGCACAGGTCTAGAAAGAGGCGTTCAAAGCAGTTACACTGCTCTCAACGCCTATTTGTAGCCTAAAGAGATAGAAGTATATCAAAGAGTTCCTTTAAAAATATTAAGATATAATTTCAGCTCTTCAATATATGGACAGATGGGAGAGTGGTTTAATCTAGTCGCCTGGAACGCGGCCGTACGAGAGTACCGGGGGTTCGAATCCCCCTCTGTCCGCCACCAACTCACAAATCCCCCTATACACAAACTTTGTTAAAATCAAAATGGTTACTGTGCCCAAAATTGTCAGTCGCTTTGAGAGAAATTCAGCTCTTTTTTTATCCAATCTTTTTACATATCTTGTATTGTTATTTTCTTTGTAGTATTATATTGATCATGTCTAGAATAAAAACAAAGGAAACACAAATGAAAACAAAACCAGAGATGATGCTTACAGTTAAAAACCCAAAAAATGGGCAAATTTATACATTTCAAGTTGAAGATGACAATACTTTAATACTTATGCATCCCACAACAAATATGCCAGCATACGCCATCAATATAGAAACGGCAAACATAAAACTATCTCCTATTGGCACTAGTCGTTCTACTGAAGACACTGGTAAATGCATTATAGAATGTGCAAGAGATTGTAACGGCAGTGCATTATGTGCAGCTGGTTGTGTAGCGATGTGTTCAACTATTATTTTTGATTGATCATAGAATTTTTCATTTCGTAGCAATAAATAGAAAAGCTAAATACATATTTTCATTCAAAGCACAAAAACGAAAAAAGGTTTTTTGCCTGCACTCACAATGAAAAATCACTAAAATTAAACTTTATATCTAATTATATAAATATGTTTACTATTTCAATATAATTTATGATATCATTTAGAAATGCTTTCAAATGGAGGTTAGGCCAAATGAAGTCAAGAATATTTGATCCCTTGGATGAGATAAAAAAATTACTTGAGCATACATCCAAAGAACTTGATAAGCCGTCTATTTCAAATGACAAGCAAATACACTCCATCAGAGTAATGTCAAAACAATTGAGATCTCTACTCTACCTCATCAAGCCTTTTTTTAATGACAAAGAATTTCTCAAAAGCCAAAATCAATTCTACAAAGAACTTGCCAAGAGTTTGTCACAAGAGCGTGAAGCAAAAGTCATGTATGATACGTTTCAATGGCTGATCAAAAAAAGCAGATTACCAAAAGATAATTTTGAAGATATACAAACAGCACTCCAAGAAAATTTAGAAAATAAAACTGCTTCTGATGCAGACATAGACCAAAAGCTTCAAGTTTGTAAACAATCAGTAATGATGGCACTGGACACTATAAATGAACAAAAAAAAGCAAAATACACAATCAAAGATCTAAAAACCGGATTTTTTAAAACATATAAAAAAGCATATGATACCCTACATCTTGCTCTTGCGACCAAAGAGATAGAGGATATTCATCTCTTTCGTAAATATGCAAAATATCATATGTATCAAATCCAATTATTATCAAATCTGCTTAGACGTTCAAAGCAAAGGGCTAAAGATCTTGATAAATTAACATCTTTGCTAGGCAGGAGTCATGACCTGGCACTGTTTGCAGAATATCTATATATCAATAAAAACCTAGCAAATTCAGATAGATTAATATCTTGCATATCAAAAGAACAAAAAAAACTTACAAAAGAAGCCTTGAAAATAGCAAAAAAAACTTTTAAGCATAGACCTAAGAAATTAAAAATTTTTAACAATATTGATAATTAATTTGTTTATTTTTTTATAAAAAATTTCAACGAAGTGATAGATTATGGTATCATATAAAAAAGTATTTGATACAGGAGATTGTAATGCATATTTATACCTACAACGCAGATATCGGAACATTTGAAATAAGACAGACGGGTCATAAAAGATATGAACTTTGGATAGATGATGAAATACTCGGCACCTATGAAAACGCCGAATTTGCAGCCGAGGATGTTGCAAGGTTTAATACAGGCTATACAGAATGGGACAGATGGGAAAATGAACTAGAAAATTATCCTGCAAACTTAAGCGAATGGTCAAAAGTTGGCGATGAATTCCAAGAATAAAAAGGAAATGTTATGGAAAAGATAGATTATAAAGAATTTGAAAAACGTTTATTGGAGATGAAAGAAGAGCTAGAGTCAAATATTGCTCGTTTAAAAGACGAAATAGACGCTATCGGAAGCGAAGACGAGATAGATGATCTAGAAGACTTGGCATCATTGGAAAGCGATAACATGCATCATACAGCAATTCTAAAACAACAACAGCACGAATTGGACGAAGTTATCCATGCATTATCAAAGATCAAAACAGGAAATTACGGCATATGCGAAAAAAGCGGCGACGAAATACCTTTGGAGCGATTACGGGCTATGCCTCATGCGAGATATTGCATCAAACATGCACAATCAGACCAGGAGTAATCTATACTGTTTTTTAGCGTCCGGCCAGAGAAAAATATATGTAATAATTTGATTGTCAATCTATTAATAAAATTTATGGTATCATTGACACATTACTCTAGTGCAAGGAGAAGATGATAATGTCAAGATTGGTCAAGCCGGCAGATTATGCCAAAGAGACAGGTATCTCTAGACAAGCTGTTTATGCAAAAATTAAACGGGGCTCTCTTGCTTCCAAAGAGATAGGCGAACAGCTATTCATTGTGGTAGATGACGACAATAAAACAAAAGCAAAAGCAACCGTATCGTCTGACAATCAATCAATATCAAAATTATCATCTGCTTCCAAACTCTCTCAACCGCTCTCAAATGAATTTCAAACCATTATAGATGCCAAAAATGAAACTATAGAGACTCTTAAAAATCGAATACACGATTTAAAGGAGAGCAATAAAGAATTATCTTCGGTATTCCGCAGCGAAATAGAACTTCTCAAAGAAGCTTTTGGCGAGATGAAAAGAATCTATTCTCATCAACTCGAACATAATGAACAAGCAACTATTATATTAAACAACGATCACGAAGAGAGCTATCAAAAACCAAAATGGGTCAGCGTCAAAAAAATTCTAAAAAAATTTGATGTTGACAAAAAGCATCATGACAAGATCAAAAAATATTTACATACACTATATCTCGGCGGAGATACCAGAGTATCACTTATTGATGACAAGATCAGAGTAAATTTGCATAATAGCTCCAAAGAAATGATAGAAGAAGCGCTAGAGGATTGATAATATAACTTTAATAATCATTATCAAATTAAGAGCCTTTTAAGAATAAAACGGCTATTCTTCGATAACTATTATCAAAATAGTAAGAAAAGGGGTTATTGTATGGAAAAAATTGTGGTGGCATTAGCCGGTCAGCCGAACGTTGGTAAAAGTTCACTGATCAATGCTATTTCTGATGCCAAACTAAAAGTGGGGAATTTTTCCGGCGTAACAGTTGATAAGACTGAGGTTATATTTACTATTTGTGATGATATATCGTGCCAAAGTCACGAAGTGCATATCATAGATCTGCCTGGAGCATATTCATTAACTGAATATACCATAGAAGAAAAAGTAACGAAAAGCTTTTTACAAAGTGATGAATATGATGTCATTGTCAACGTTGTCGATGCTACAAATCTGCAAAGAAATTTGGTATTTACAACCCAATTGTTAGAAATGGGCAAAAAAGTAATAGTAGCTCTAAATATGATTGATGAAGCCGACAAAGAAGGGATTAAAATTGATGAGACAAGGCTGAGCTCAATTCTCGGCGTTCCGTGCATTAAGACAAGTTCTACCAATAAAACAGGTATCGATGAACTCAAAAAAACCATTATAGACACATATAATAAACCATACAATGATGCCAAACTAGTTTATAGTGATGCGATAGAAGAAGAGATTGACAACATAGTAGATTTTTTCAAAGCCAAAAATTATCATTTACCGCACTTTGCGCCATCTTATCGCTGGCTAGCAGTTAAGCTTCTTCAAGAGGACAATGCAGTATATACTGCTATAAACCAAGAGCCTATATGGATAGAGCTTTTGCCTATATTAAGAGAAGGCTTAAGCCATATTTATATACATTATAACACAAAGGATCTGGAGCAAATTTTTACTGATGAACATTTTGCATTTGCAAAGGGTGCCAAAATGGAAGCCATGTCAATAGAAGGCATGAAAGCAAAAAGTACGACACAAAAGATCGACAATCTTCTTATTAGCCCTTATTTTGGAATACCTATCTTTTTATTTTTTATGTGGGTATTGTTTCAGTTGACATTTACTCTTGGTGCTGTACCGATGGATGCCATCGATGCTATATTTGTGGCGCTCAGCGATTCGGCAAAATCAGTATTGGGTGATGGAGAATTAGGTTCACTCATAGGAGACGGTATCATTTCAGGTGTAGGTGCTGTTATTATGTTCTTGCCAAATATATTGATACTTTTTTTGGGTATTGCACTGCTTGAAACCACTGGCTATATGAGCAGGGTAGCGTTTTTGCTTGATGGATTTTTTCACAAATTCGGTTTACACGGAAAAAGCTTCATCCCGCTTGTAACAGGTTTTGGATGCTCGGTTCCTGCCTATATGGCAGCTAGAACACTCAAAAATGAAAAAGACAGGCTTATCACGCTATTTATCATAGGATTTATGAGTTGCGGGGCAAGATTGCCTATATATGTACTTTTTATCGGTGCATTTTTTGCCAAAGAGAATGCCGGTACTATGCTTTTTGCCATATACATAGCAGGAGCGCTTCTTGGGCTTTTGGCGGCGAAAGTTCTTAAAGTCTTTGTGTTCAAAGGGGATGATGAGCCATTGGTTATGGAAATGCCAAAATATCGTATGCCGTCATTTAAACTTATTTGGCACACGGTCTATTCACAAGCAAAAAGTTATGTCAAAAAGGCCGGTACATTTATACTGCTAGCTTCTATGCTTATTTGGTTTGCTAGCAATTATCCTAAAAATGAAGCCAAAGAACAACTATTTGCTGCCAAACTTGAACAACAAACCAACGAGGAAGCCAAAATAGCATTACAAAACATACATAAACAAGAGATGTTAAAAAATAGTTATCTTGGTATGGCCGGTACTGCTATTGCTCCGGTATTTGAACCTCTTGGTTTTGACTGGAAGATGAGCGTAGCGCTTGGAACCGGACTAGCTGCCAAAGAGGTTGTAGTATCCACACTTGGTATTTTATACTCCCTTGGCGATGAAGTAGATGAAGCAAACGAAGGACTTATCGAACAGATCAAAAAAAATATCCCATTTGCATCTGCTGTGTCATTCATAGTATTTGTGATGATTTACCTGCCATGCTTGGCAGCTTCGATGGTATTTGCAAAAGAAGCAGGAGGATGGAAATATTTGGTATATCTCTTTGTATTTACTACCACAACGGCTTGGATACTTAGTTTTATAGCATATCATATTACACTATTACTTGCAGGAGGCAGCATATGACACTAGATAAATTACACAAAGGTCAAAAGGCGATCATTGTAAACATCAATGCATCAAAAGCACTAAAAGACAGATTAACATCTTTTGGACTCTTGAAAGGCGAGGAGATAGAGCTTAAAACACACTCTCTAGCAAAGCAAACCTTTGAAGTTGCTATAGGCCAAACATTTGTTGCCATTAGGGATGAAGAGGCCCAAAAAATAAAAGTCGATCTGATATAAAACGCTAAAATTTCAAGTATTTCTTGTATTGATATTCGATATAATGCAATAATTTTTTACAAGGAGTATCTTTTGATACGATACACACACCGTATTGGTTTTTGGAAATATATCCTGCTTATTTATATTTCGATATTTTCTTTTGCACAATCGGCTGAATTCCACGAAGAAGCTTCTATTATCATTGAAGCATCTTTGGCAAACCAACCAAAAAAAAGTTTTTTAAAAGAGTTTTACGAAAGATTATATTTTGTGCCTGTCTGGACACATGAAAATACTATTTCAAATTTTTCATATGAATTACTTAAACAAATAGAACTGGACAAAACTCTTGCACCAGAGTCCAAAATTCGCCAAAATGCATTTTTAATTTCCTCTAAGAGCAAAGCTGCATATGCTAGCTTGAGCATGGAAGAAAAAATAAAGCTAGAGTTTGAAATAACCGTGCTTTATAAAGAATATATAGACTATCTATTAAATGGCAATATCAATTGGAAAGCTTTCAAAGGCAAATTAGTTAATCCGGCAAACGAAGAAGAGATAAATGGCGGATGGATCACATACGGTAGTCAATTTAATCCGCTTAATATCATGCAGGATGCTATTGTCAATGGAAGTTTAGATGATACCCTAAACAGAGCCGCTCCAAAAGGCTTCAACTACGCTCTTATGAAAAAAGAACTTGTAAAATATTTAGAGATCAAACAAAATGGCGGATGGGAAAAAATTCCTGCTATTAAAGGCTCTATTAAAATAGGTCAAAGCAATACAGCAATTCCCTCAATTAGAGAAAGATTGCGTTCAAGCGGAGAGCTAGGTAATTGCAGCGTTCCTAAAGAGCCTAAAATGTATGACAAATGTCTGCAAAATGCTATCATGAAATTTCAAAAAAATAATGGCATCAAACCAAGCGGTATAATAAATACAAAAACAGCTAAAGCTCTCAGAGAAAGCATAGATACAAAAATAGCTAAGATCAGACTAAATCTAGATCGTATCAAATGGCTAAATCACCGTTTTGAACCAAGAAGCATAATGATAAATATCCCGGATTTTCAATTTACATTTATAGAAAATGGCAAAGCCATCAAGGAGATGAAAGTAATAGTAGGTGATAAAAAACATCGCACCCCCGTATTTAGCAATCGTGTATCTAATATAATATTAAATCCATATTGGAACGTTCCTCAAAGCATCATACAAAAAGAGTTTATCCCCAAACTTCTCAAAAACCCAAATGCAATGAAAAAAGAAGGTATAGAAGTAACGAGAGGATGGGAAAGAGATGAGCCGAAAATAGACCCGGCCACCATTGATTGGAGTCAATATCAATATAGTAAAACATTGCCTTTTAGATTTGCCCAGCCTCCTGGAAATGCCAATGCTTTGGGTAAAATAAAATTTTTATTCCCAAATAATTTTGCAGTGTATATGCATGATACTCCTACAAAAAGGTTGTTTGACGAAGAGATAAGAGCATTTAGCCATGGCTGCATCCGCTTAGCCGAACCTATGGAATTGCTTAAAATTTTTGCATCTATTGACACCAGAGTAGATTTGGAGCGTGCAAACAAGATACTCAAAGGCAAAACTGAGACAAATTTAAGTCTCAAAAACAGCATACCTGTAGATATCGTATATTTAACTGCATGGGTAGATTATAATGGAGAATTGCAATTTAGAAACGATGTGTATGGTTATGACGAGCTGCAAAAATAGTTTTTTTAAAAAATTCGTTCTCACCACGCTAGTCAAAATGTGAACGAATTTTAAAAAGCTTTTAGCCCTACTCTCTAAACTCAACGACCTCATCAAACGGCAAGCGATATTTTGGAGTCTGAGGATTTACTCTATGGCCAAGCGCTACAAAAAGGGCTATGCTTTCTTTTGAACTATCAATGTTTAAAACCTTTTCTACATTGTCTCTCTCAAATCCTTCCAAAGGACAGCTATCTACTCCTATCATGGCAGCATAGTTCATGATATTGGATGCTGCCAGATAACACTGCATTTGACTCCATGCCTCAATGGACGGCAAGGCTTTTATATAGTTTTCATACCTTTTCACATAAGCTTTCATTGCATCGTCATCTAAACCTCTTCTGGCGAACATGGCTTCGTAGTATCCTGGCTTTGAAACTGCTTCGTGCTTAGCAACGACAGCCACAAGTGCATCACAAGTCGTTATTTGCGGTTGATTCCAGCAAACCGGCTTTAGAGTCTCTTTGAGTTCTTGATTTTTAATAACTGGAATGTCCCCAAAACAGTAGACATTAGTTTATTCCTCTAATTAGAAACAAATAATGATAAAATCATTAT
>JAFGWQ010000109.1 GCA_016937075.1 Campylobacterales bacterium
AGAAGCCTAAGTTCGCTGTTGCTATCTCCTTCAAAATAAAGAACGGTATCTACCATATGTTCTAGTACTCTAGGGCCTGCTATAGAGCCGTCTTTTGTGATGTGGCCTATGATAAATATAGGTATATCTTGACTCTTTGCTATACGCATAAGCTCAAATGTCACGCTTCGTACTTGAGCCACAGATCCAGGGCTTGAGGGCAACTCATCACTATAGAGTGTTTGGATGGAGTCTATGACTATGAAGCCATATTCTTTTTGGATGATCTCACTTAGTATGTTCGATAAATTTATCTCGCTAAGTAAAAATAGATTTTGACTGTTTGCACCAAGTCTATCCGCTCTTAGCTTTATCTGTCCCAAAGACTCTTCACCCGATACATACAACACATCTTTTTTGTTTTTGGCGATATTGCCTGCGATCTTAAGAAGCAGGGTGGATTTGCCTATCCCCGGGCTTCCGCCGATCAAAGTTAGCGAGCCTTGTACTATACCACCGCCAAGCACTAGATCAAGCTCGCCGCTTCCGCTCCCAAATCTATGAAATTCATCTTGGACTATGTCTGTAATGGGCATGGCTTTGATGCTATATGTTGATGAGCTTGATATTTCTTTGAGTATCTCTATTTGAGCTGAACTTAGCTCCATCATAGAGTCCCATGTACCGCAGTTTGTGCATTTGCCTATCCATCTTGGACTTTGAAATCCGCATGATTGACATTCAAATAAAGTTTTTTTCTTTGCCATAGTTTTGCCTCGTAAAATAATAAGCAAGTATAGCATGCAAGAAAATATTATATTAAAAATATTGCAAATTGTTATATTTTGATGATTTTGTATGATTTTTGAAGATGATTGGTTGCGGAAGCCAGATTTGAACTGACGACCTTTGGGTTATGAGCCCAACGAGCTACCGGACTGCTCTATTCCGCGATAAAAAAATGTATTTCGATTTTCAAATTATAGATATTAGAAAAGTATAAGTCTAGATTTGGTTGCGGGAGCCAGATTTGAACTGACGACCTTTGGGTTATGAGCCCAACGAGCTACCGGACTGCTCTATCCCGCGGTAAAATATTTACGATTTTCATGGATGGGGTAAAGGGATTCGAACCCCTGAATGACTGGACCAAAACCAGTTGCCTTACCGCTTGGCTATACCCCAACAATTAACTAAAAGCTCATTGTTAATGTGGATGGCATTATAGCCCAAACTTGATAAAATGTCAATACCTTTTTGTGAACTTTTTTAAAAATATTAAAAATTGAAGCGAGAAAAGGTATAATGATAACCATGAATTACCTATAATTAAACAGAATAAGAGGAATATATAAATGAGAGAATCTATCAAGAGGGTAGAAGATGCAATAAATGCCATTAAACACGGAAAAATGGTCGTCATGATGGATGATGAAGACCGTGAAAATGAAGGTGATTTGGTATATGCGGCAACTTTTAGTACTCCTGAACTCGTAAACTTTATGGCCAAAGAGGCCAGAGGGCTTATTTGTACTCCATTAACTACAGATATAGCTTCACATCTAGAATTATTGCCAATGGTGCAAAATAATGATTCTAATCATGAAACGGCTTTTACGGTCTCTATAGATCTTGCTAGTGCAAGTACGGGTATATCTGCACTTGAGAGAAGCGACTGCATACAAAAATTGGTTCATCCGATGGCAAATAAAAATGATTTTGTGCGTCCAGGACATATATTTCCGCTCATTGCAAAAGACGGCGGCGTACTCGTGCGTACAGGACATACAGAAGGTTCTGTGGATCTATGCAAACTTTCCGGCGTTGCACCGGTTGCAGTTATTTGTGAAGTTATCAAAGATGACGGCACTATGGCGCGCAAAGATGACCTTGAGATATTTGCAAAAAAACATAATCTGCCGATCATATATATATCAGATATAGTAGAGTATCGTCTAGCCAATGAACAATTGGTGCATCGCATTTTAGAAGAAGATGCCCAGATCAATGGAACAAAAGTAACATTGATACATTATGAAGATCATTTGGGCAGAAAGCATAAAGTCGTACAATTTTATAAGATACATGAGCTTTCAAATGTCAAATTTCATAATATAGGACTTGATAGCGATCTTTTATTATCTCCAAAACGCTTTGAAGTATTGATGCATGGGATTGATTATCTAAAAGCAAATGGCGGGGTACTTGTCTTTTTGGATGCCAAAACGATATCTCATGAACAAGCAAAAGAGTTTGGTGTGGGTGCTCAGATCCTAAAAGACCTAGGCATTTCTCAAATTCGTCTCTTGACGACAAATGCCGATACTGAATTTGTTGGCTTAAGCGGTTTTGGACTTGATGTTGTACAAAAAGTTATATTGACATAAATTAGAAAATGTTCAAAAACAAAACAATTACTTCTACATATATATGGGGATTAATTGTGATGTTTTTATTGGTTTTGCTGTTTGTGGTACTTTTGATCTACGAAGAATATAATGATTTTGATAGAGAAGCAAAGGTTTTACGCAGCAACTATATAACTACACTGCAGCATGAACAAAACATTAGTATTAATAAAAACATAGACATCGAAGCCGAAATAGCCCAAAAAAAACAAGAGCTAAAAAAAAGATTGATAAAGCTGATGATGGAGATTTTATCTCTAGGAGTTATAATATTTGGTTTTGCTCTTATTTGGGCCTGGATAGTGCATTATATTATTACAAAACAAGTAAGTACTTTTCAAGATTTCTTTGCCAGGGCTGCCAAAGAACATATATTGATCGATGAAAACGAGATGATGCTTAGCGAATTTAAGAGTATGGTCGGCAATGTCAATAGCATGGTCGATGAGATCCACAGACGCAAAAACAAACTCAAAGACATAAATGTATTATTGGAAAAGAAAGTAAAGCAAAAAACAAAAGACCTATCCGAAAAAAACATATTGTTAGAACAAGCCAAAAGTTACAGTGAATCTTTGGTAAAAGCGCAAGACAGCTTCATTAAACATTCCATTCATGAGATCAATACACCATTGGCGGTTATTTTGATGCATTTGGATATATATAAAATGAAATATGATGAGAATGAATATATATCAAAGGTAGAGGCTGCCACAAAAATGATAGCTACTATATATGATGATCTGACGTATATGGTAAAAAGAGATCGTATGGAGTATAAAAAAGAGTGGCTTGATATGAGTGATTTTTTATACCAGCGTATCGATTTTTTTAGCGAAATAGCAAAAGCTAATAATCGCGCCATCATTTCTAGTATTCAAAATGACGTAATGATATATTTTAATCCGCTTGAATTGCAAAGACTTATAGACAACAATCTATCAAATGCCATCAAATATGCGAAAAAAGAGAGTGATATCAAAGTGTTGTTGCATCAAGATCAAGACAATATTATTCTCGAATTTATAACAGTTTCACAAAAAAAGATAGAAGATGTAGAAAAGATCTTTTATCCTTTTCATCGCGAAGAGAGCAGCCAATTGGGGCTTGGCCTTGGTTTGGAGATCGTTCGTCTGATCTGCGATAAAGAGTCTATCAAGATAGTAGTAGATTCAACAGACATTGCCACCAAATTTGCTTACTATTTTTTGCGGACAAAGGAAGATGAATGAGAGTGTTGCTACTAGAAGATGAGCCAATGCTGCAAAGTGCCATAACAGAGTATCTGCAAGATACCGGATATGATGTAGAGGCATTTGAAGATGGGTTTGAAGCATATAAGCACATTG
>JAFGWQ010000110.1 GCA_016937075.1 Campylobacterales bacterium
AACATATATTAAACACCGGACTATATGCACTCTCTGGGGCACTGACTAATTGGTTGGCAATTTATATGCTGTTTGAAAAAGTACCGCTTTTGTATGGTTCTGGCGTGATAGAACAAAATTTTGAAGCCTTTAAAAGCTCAATCCGCAAGATGGTCATGGAGCAGTTTTTTAGCCAACAAAACATACAAAACTTTTTAATGAACGAAGAGATGAAAATAGATCTATCTCCTATGATAGAAAGGGCTGACATATCTCAGGCATTTGAAGCCGTAAAAGCAACTGTAATGGAGTCAAAAATAGGCGGAATGCTCTCTATGTTTGGAGGTGAAAGCCTGATAGATTCGTACAAAGAGCCATTTAATGAAAAGTTAAAAGCCGCATTGATATCTTTGGTAAAATCACAAGCATTTCATGAAAATTTACAAGAGCATTTGCAAAAAAGTTCGCTTCAAGATGACCTTATATGCTCTATAGACAATATAGTATCAAAAAGATTAGACGAATTGACGCCGCAAATGATCAAAGAGCTTGTAAAAACACTGATCGATGAACATCTCGGATGGCTTGTAGTGTGGGGCGGAGTCTTTGGCGGACTTATAGGTTTTGCAGCATCTTGGATCGTCTGAGATTTTCGGAAAGATATGGAGACCTCTAAAACCCTAGAGATGTTATGAGTAACTGGGGTTTTTTAGGGGTGTCCATAAGCTAATACTTCATAGCTATATGTCATAATATATAAAAATCATATTTTATAATCAAGGATGATGACTATGGAGTCATATTTACAACAATCAAAACATTGTGCACCTATCATTGCAACACTTTCAAGCAAGAAAAAAAATCATATATTACTGCAAATGGCAGATGCGTTAGAGAATCAAACCTCCCGCATAATTGATGAAAACAGTAAAGATATGGATCTGGGCGAAAAAAACGGCCTTGAAACTGCGATGCTAGATAGGTTACTTTTGAATGAAAAACGCATAAAAGATATGGCAACCTCATTGCGTGAAATTGCTTCTCTGAAAGAACCTGTGGGTAGAGTCTTGGAAGGCTGGGTAAATAATGATGGTTTGCGAATAGAAAAAGTGGCAGTTCCCATAGGAGTGGTAGCTGTTATTTATGAATCTCGTCCAAATGTAACATCCGATGTGGGAGCACTGTGTTTTAAGAGCGGCAATGTGGCTATACTCAAAGGCGGCAAAGAAGCAGAATATTCAAATCGTATCATAGCAAGTATACTCCAAGAGGTTCTGGCAATAAACAATTTGCCAAAGGCAATCATATCTTTGCTTCCTGATAGCTCTAGAGAAGGAGTTGCAAATCTTATCAAAATGGATAGATACGTAGATCTAGTAGTACCTAGAGGCGGGGAAGCACTCATTCGTTTTATTTCCCAAAATTCGTCTGTGCCGGTAGTAAAGCATGATAAAGGATTGTGCCATGTATATATCCATAGCGAAGCCGATAGGCAAAAAGCTATAGCAATTGCCATAAATGCCAAGTGCCAAAGGCCCGGAGTATGCAATGCAATGGAAACGCTAATATTGGATAAAAGTATTGCAAAAGAAATACTGTTAGATCTTTATGATGCTTTTGTTGACAAAGGAACACAGCTTAAAGGAGATCCGGAGGTTCAAGAAATTGTAGATATGGAGCTTGCTACCGAAATAGATTTTGATACTGAATACGCGGCAAATATATTGAATATCAAGATGGTAAATGACGTAGATGAGGCAATAGCACACATAAGGCGTTTTGGATCTGAACATTCTGAAGCTATTGTAACTGAAAATTATACGATCGCAGAATATTTTCTAGATCAAGTTGATGCTGCTTGCGTGTATGTTAATGCAAGTACACGTTTTACGGATGGCGGGGTATTTGGTTTTGGGGCAGAAGTTGGCATATCAACCAATAAGCTTCATGCTAGAGGTCCAATGGGTATCAATGAGCTTACGACATATAAATATAAAATTTATGGCAATGGTCAAATTCGTGCATAACACAAATAAACCACAATTGGTGACTAAAATATACACCATAAATAACTCTTCTATGAATTTGGATTGTATGTGATGCGTAATATAGTTTTTGTTTTTTGTACCGTATCTTTACTTGGTGTAGCTGAAGAAGATTTGCAAGTACAGACAAAGACCATAGAAATTTTAGGTGCAACTCAAATTTCTATCGATGAGATAGAAGATGCACTGGATATCAAGACAAGAGATTGGTTCAGATTTTGGAGAGACAGTACGCCGCGTATCAATACAGAGCTAATAAAATCATTGCCGCAAACCTTAAAAAGCTTTTTTGACTCCGCAGGTTATTATAATGCAACATACACAATAGGAGAAAATAACAGTTCTGTTAGAATATTAATCAACGAAAATGAACCCGTAAAGATTTCTGCTATCTTGGTAGAAAGCGATTATGATATTGCTCCATTTATCAAGTATAAAGAGAGGGATATTTTTAAGCCAAAGCAATTTATAGAAAGTAAAAATGCAATTATTGCCAAATTATTAAAAGACGGTTATTGCAGTTATGATATGGATACAAAAGCATATGTCGACATTGAAACCAATAAGGCTGATTTGATATATAAACTCAAAAAAGGGGAAATTTGTACATTTGGCGATACTACTATCAAAGGAGCAAATGAGATTAGTGATGCTATCGTGCTTTCACGAGTAGAGGCGCTCAAGGGTGAGCAATTCAGTACAGAAAAAATTAAGACAACATATCAGCGGCTAGAAGATCTAGAAGCATTTGATAGTATTCTTATCAATGCAGATCGTAAAATATACAATGTCGTACCTATTGATATTACTCTTGCATTGCTAGAAAATCCATATTATTTTAGTGGCGGTGTGGGGTATGATAGTTATGCAGGACCTAGGGTTCAAGCACAGCTAGTCAAGAGAAACTTTTTTGGTAACGCCCAAAGACTGATTTTGACAGGTAATTATTCTACCATAGAACAGCTATATGATATTGATTTTTTTAGGCCATCGTTATTTAATTATAAAAATTACTATTTTGATCTTGGATTAAATGGTGGATATTCAAATTTGGAGTATGAAGGCTTTAAAGAAGAAAAAGAGTATATAAAAGCATTTGCAGCTTATCAATTTGATAAACTTTTTCTTAAAGCAGGGTTGTCTGCAGAAAATATCAATATATCAGTTTTGGATGCACCTGAGCCAGGCATCATATACGGAAATTTTTTACTATATTATCCATACTTTCAAGTTACTTATGATGCTAGAGACGATAGATTAAATCCAAAAAATGGATATTATCTTTCGGGTTATTTGGAATACGGCTTGCCATACAGTGCTGATGCCAGCGATTATATTAAAATGCTTTTTGAAGCTAGGGGTATTTATACATGGAATAATATCACTTTTGCCGCAGTTGGCAAGATGGGTACAATAGAAATGATATCAAATCTCTTGCCGGAATCAAAACTATTTTTTGGAGGAGGCTCTTTTAGCAACAGGGCATATGGATACAATGAAATTGGGGTCATCAATTCTCCTGTTGAACATTCGGTCGAGGGTGGATTAAGCATGGCAAATCTTACATTTGAACTGAACTATCCTATCAAAGAAGATATTTATGGAGCCGTATTTACCGACAATACCATGATAAATGCAAAAAGCTACGATTTTTATAGCGATATTATTACCTCAGCAGGTATTGGGATCAGATATATAACTCCGGTTGGACCGCTTAAATTAGATGTGGGCACCAACGTTCGTGATACATCAAAATATAACATTCAATTTCAATTGGGACAATCATTTTGAAGAAAATATTATTTTTTGGAATGGTGTTGATGGTTGCTTTGATGGTGCTTTTTACAATATTGGCAAATACTCCTGCCGTTGTCGAGAGATTGACGCATGATTGGTTAAAATCCCACAAAATAGTATACGAAACCATTACCGGAGATTTGTTAGAGGGTGTAAATATCAAGCATATAACATATGATAAAAAGCCGCTAGCATCCAATCTAAATGTGAGATGGAGTCCTTTATCGTTATTGGAAAAAAAGATAGTTTTGCATTCTGTATCTATTTCTGATCTTAATATAACAAATCTTACCGCACTCATAGAATCATTTAAAACCGATTCAAATGTGACAAAGGAAAAGATCGATTTTAGTTTAATAATACAAAAAGGCAGCATCACCACCACCCCTTATACCTATAAACATTATAGATTTAATCGTATGGAAGCAGCAATAAATGAAGTCTTCTTTGATATATACACAAGCAGTTTTAAAAAAGGGAATATCGAGTTTAAAACAGATCTTAATTACGGTAAAGTAAACCTCAAAGCCCAAGCAGTAGGCGGCATGGACTTTAAAGGAAGCGGCGACGTTATAGTCAATCAAATGTATTACGATAGATATCATATACCTATCGATGCCAAACGGGTCAATCACGCTATTGTAGATGATTTTAATGTATCAAAGCATGGACTTACCGTATTGGCTCGTACGAAAGGCGATAAGATATTTAAAGACCAAAATGATACAGCTAATTTGGATGTAATATCGTTAAATTCAAATGTCTTTTATAGTTCAAAAACAGAAAATACCATAGTTACTTCAAATGCAATTGCTAAAAGTCATTATGCACCTCGTATTTTGCTAACCAGTAAAGTATTCGTTGATAAAGATCAAAATACAACTTATCAAGGTACCGCCAATGCCAAGAATATGACAAATTTGCATCCAAAATTACTTCAGGTTTTAACCGATACAAAAGTGATATACAAAGGAGATGAAAATAGTTTTGATGCAACTATTGATACCAAGGATTTTAAAGGGTCGTTTAAATCAGACGGTTTTAAAGGCGGCATACTCGACGCAGAGTCTAAAAAACAAATGTTTATCAAGGAATGGTTGGAGCTGCCGGAATCTATCGAGAACGCCAAGGGCATTGCGTCCATTAAAGCTCCAGTTAGTTTTAAATCACCATTTTTTACTACATTTGATGCCGAGTTAAGGTCAGATTTAGTCGATGCAAAAGGCACGATAACAGACAATCAAACCGTTTGGATTATAGATACATTAGCAAACGTACCACCAGATTCAATCCTTAGAAAACTATATCCAACCATTAAGTGGGATGCACTGGCTGGCTCAAAAGTCAATATAGGGCTAGAAAAAGACCATACCAATATAGATATTGTCGCTAATGAATTATCTACTAAATTAAGATATGCAAATACACCAAAAACATTAGACGGCACCATCACTATAGGAGATTTGCAAGGTACTATATCTGG
>JAFGWQ010000111.1 GCA_016937075.1 Campylobacterales bacterium
ACCGTCTTTAATACTAACACAAAACCAACACCAATATCTATCCTTTTTGGGTGATTGATATGGTAAATGAATTATAGGAGGAGATAAGATGAACAGAAGTATTGTAGGACGACATTTTGAACTAACTGAGCCTATTAAAGCTTATGCAAATAATGCAATTGATAGTTTAGATATATATAATTTAGATATCATTTCGGCGACTACGCTTGTATCCGGTGAAGAAAAAAATGGCAAAAAAGGATTTATGGTAGAATTTGTCATAAATCTAAAAGACAAAAACAGCGTAGTTATATCACAAAGAGATAAAGATGTTTATGGCGCTATTGATCTAGCTATAGAAAGAGTCAAAAAAACATTGCGAAGACATGCTGATAAAATCAAAAACCATAAAATCATGAGCTTTAAAGATTTGGGTATCGAAGCTGAGGCTGTAAGCGAATTCGATAACATAAGCGAAGAAGAGATAGAAATCGTACCTATGGACTTGGAACTTCATAAACCTATAGACTTTGATGAGGCTATGCAAGCTCTCAAAGATGAGAAAAAAAGACAATTTATAGTCTTTAATGATACAGACGGCAATCTAAGAGTCATGTATAAACGAGCCGATGGCAATTTCGGGCTTTATTGATTATACCCTCTAAAGTCTCAGTCGCCACAGTGGTGGCTGAGATTTTTATTTAAAATCTTTTCTTCGCATTCTCTACTATCTCTTCATCAGTTGCCATATTGAGCCATCTAAATTTTTGACCGCTTTGGATTGTGCCTTCCAATATATCACCGCTATTGCGAAACTGCAAGTCAAGCTTGGCTATCTCAAATCCGCTCATGGTTTTTGCGAATGACTCTAACCTTTCATTGGTTTTGTTATGGCTGTAGAGATAGCACCAGCTTTTAAGCCCTAGTCTACCCACCCTTCCTCTTAGTTGATGGAGTGTTGCAAGCCCTAGCCTCTCTGCTCCAACTACGATAACCATAGTCAATCTAGGCAGTGATATGCCAACCTCTACAACTGTCGTAGCTAACAGTATATTGCCATGCTCTCTAAAATCCAAAAGCACTTCTTCTTTGTCTCTATCTTTTCCATGAGTTACAAAAACGTTATCAAATTTATTTTCCCAAAAACCTCTAGCCTCTTCTAGTGATTGATATGGTATTTGCTCGCTTTGCTCTACAAGCGGATAAATAATAAGTACTTGATGATTTACTTGTATCTCTTCTTGAATATGAGATAATAGTGATGTAAAATCCTCTTTTGATATAAGCTTAGTTGTAATATTTTTGGAAAATGGTGTCGTAGTGATGAGACTAATATCTATAAGTGCCGAATCCATCATAGCTTGCGTGCGAGGTATAGGGGTGGCTGAAAACTGCAGCATATGAGCTTTTGTTTTGCCTCTTGAAGAAAGTTTTTCAAGTGCATGACGCTGTGCTGTACCAAAACGATGTTGCTCATCGATCATTACAAGGTCGATTTGCGGCATATCATCCTTATAGAGCAAAGCATGAGTACCGATAATAAAATCGGCCTCGCGATAATCTCCTACCATCTTACCTTGCATTACAAGGGCGATATTCATCTCTTTTGGTAAATATTTTATAGCCTCTTCGTATAATTGCAATGCAAGCAATGAAGTTGGAGCCATTAAAACACTGGTTTTAGGCATTGCCATCACCGCTGATGCCAATATCACCATAGTCTTACCGCTTCCTACGTCACCTACTATCATTCGCTTGGCAGCTTTATTGATATCTGCAAAATCTGATTTTATCTCACTGATAGTTTTTAATTGTTCATTTGTAAGTGCAAACGGTAGATTTTCAATAAAAACTTTCTCATCTCCATCCAAAGCAACTGTTGCAGGAAAATCTACTCTTTTGCCTTGTAATTTTTTGAAATGATTAAAAGCTTCAATGGTTTTGAGTGTATGTATGATGTTTGTTTTGAGATTTTTTTGTTCATATATCTGGCCTAGATCAGTTGGAAAATGCAGCATTAAAAGAGTATTTGCTTCCCTTGTAGTTAAACCTTCGTTTATGAGTTTTTCATGAAAAATCATAGAAGATATGAGCTCTATCATCTCAGAATTTTTCAATACTGTTTTATACTTTGGTATTATACAGTTGGGCTTGTTTATCTTTTTTGGCTGCGATAATTGCAAAAAACCTTGATATTCGCTCAATTTACCCTGTATAAAATGGGTAGAATTTGGTATAAATGTATTTATATGATATGGTGTCATATGAAAAAAAGTAGCACTTACTTTCCGTCTAAAAGCAGGCAGATCAAATAAAACTTGGAGTTTGCTGCCATATTTTTTCACACTCTTAACAGATGCTTCAGCAGTTAGCAAATTGCCAAGCATAAGCTCTTTACTCAATGTGGTATCATTATATCCTGACGGTACCAATAAAGCCAAATCCAACAAACTTGAAATATGAAGTTTATGAAAAAGCTTAGTATGATCGTCTTGCATGGTACGCCTTTTTGATAACTAATGCTATATTATCCAAATGGTGCGTAGATTGTCAAAAATATGACAAAATGAAATGTATGTTTGTGTGTAAGTGTGCGTAGGGTGGGCTTACCAGCCCACCATGGCCACATACGTTGTTATAACGGTGGGTTAGCAACCCACCCTACTTTTTCGCAACTATCCCAAACGAAAGCTTTGTGATCTCTGGATGAGATGCTATAAATTCATTCATCTCCTTCAGTGTTACACCGGCTATTTTCTCATTTTGTTCTTTTGAAAAACCTTGTGGGCGGCCATAATAATAGTCATCAAACGCACGGTTAAGTCTTTGTGATAATGTCTCGGTACGCAATGCTTCACTGCCGACTAAAAACTCTTTTGCACTTTCTAACTCTTGGTCTGTTATGCCCTTTGCTACAAACTCACTTATAACCTCTTTTACTATCGCTTTTGCGCTCTCTTCATTTTCGAGCTTTGTTTGCAGATAACCTGTTAAATAGCTAGATACCTTAGTTCGTCGCAAACTTGCATATGCACTATATGCCAAACCTCTTTTGACACGTATCTCTTCCATGATGCGACTTCCAAATCCGGCACTTCCAAGAATATACTCCATGACCATAGCTTTATACTGGTCATTGCTGCTATATGAATAATCAAAAGGTGAGCCAAAATAGATATATGCCTGCTCTGTGTCATTATTGTAAATGTGATTTGTTTTTTGTTCAACCGAAGCTTTAATGACAGGAAGCGGTTTGCTATCTACTTTTGGCAATAATGATAATATATCCTTGGTTGTATGCTCAGCATCTTTTAGAGATATATCTCCTCCCATTACCACAATTGCATTGTTGTATCCTAGATGCGAATCTATAAACGAACTTATATCTTTCAGGGCAATTGACTTAATACTATCTTCGGTTCCCTCGTAAGGCCTAGCCAATGGAGTAGATGCAAATAGAGTTTGCCTCAAGAGTACGCCTGCTTGATAGTCAAAATCACTTTTTTTCTGATCAAGCCATCCTAATTTTTGTCTTTTTATCTTAGCTAGAGCTTCAGTTGTATAATTTGGATCTTTCAGTAAAGCTTTTAAAAGTGTGACCGCATCTTTAAATTCACTTTTAAGGCTGCTTACAACTATAATAAAATTTTCCCTACTTGCATATGCAGATAGATGGATCGCTTTGTCATCAAGTTTGGTGGCAAAAGCTATACTGCCGTCAGTGCGTGTTCCTTCACTCAATAATTTGGCGCTCATTTCTGCCAAACCATCATGAGAGGTGCTAAGCTCTCCGCTATTTTGAAACACAAGCTGCAAAGAGACGATAGGCAACTGCGAATTTTCTTCAAACACCAAAGGAACTTTTGTTCCTTTGGTATCAATATCGGTAATTGTTATAGCCATAGCCTCTCCTGTAAAAATCAAAAATAATAAAGTATAAATTACTCGGCTTATCAAAACCGCTCCAAGATCTCGTAAGCTGTATTTCGCTTAGCTGGCTTTTCACCAATGTCTCGAATAAGCCGTATCATTTCATCTTGATTCATTGCATTCGCAGCTCCTGCAGCTGCTACTACATTTTCTTCCATCATTGTTGAACCAAGATCATTTGCACCATAAAGCAGCGCCATTTGACCTATATAGCTTCCTTGCGTAACCCATGAACTTTGAATATTTGGCACATTATCAAAAAATAGTCTAGCAACCGCTAAAAGCCTTAGATATCGATTGGATGATTGTTTTTCAATGCTAGGAATTTCGGCTTTGAGCTGCGTATGGGAGCTTTGAAATGACCACATAATAAATGCTCTAAAGCCCCCTGTCTCATCTTGCAATGAACGCACATAATCCCAATGCTCTACGATCTCCCTCGTAGTTTCTACGGTACCGAACATCATCGTTGCCGTTGACTTCAAACCTACCTCGTGTGCTTCACGATGCACTTCAAGCCACTTATCTTTATTTAGTTTTTTTGGCGCTATTATATCTCTGACACGATCGCTTAATATCTCAGCTCCGGCTCCGGGAATTGAACTAAGTCCTTTGGCTTTCAAGCGAAGCAAAACTTCTCTGATACTTAGTCCTGAACGTCTTGCTATGTAATCTATTTCAATAGCCGAAAAACCGTGTATTGTGATATTTGGATATTTATTGTGTATATGCTCTACTAGATCCTCATACCATTCAATCTCAAGTTTTGGATGGACTCCGCCTTGGAATAGTATCTGAGTACCGCCTATTGCTATAAGTTCTTCGATCTTTTGGTCTATTTCATCAAAAGATAGTATATATCCGTCTGCCTCTTTTTCATGGCGATAAAATGCACAAAACTTACAATCCACCCAACATACATTGGTGTAGTTTATATTTCTATCCACGATAAATGTAGTGATTCCTTGAGGATGAAGCTCTTTTTTGCGCTCATATGCCATTTGTCCCAAAGTTTTTAGATCACCGGTTTCTATAAGTCTAACAGCCTCATCGATGCTCATTCGATTTAACATTAAATCTACTCTTTTCCTATAGCATCTAATACGCCGTTAATAAATGACGGTGATTTTTCGTCAGCTAGGTTCTTGGCCAATTCAACAGCTTCGTTGATAATAATAGCCCTATCTGTTCCGGCTATTAATATCTCATAAGCACCCAATCTCATAATGGCTTTTTCTACTTTTCCGATACTTGACATATCCCAACTAGCTAAATGCTTATCTATCTCTTTATCAATTTGAGGCAAATTTGCAATAGTTCCGGCAAAAAGCTCTTTTGAAAAGTCTTTTTGTTTATTTCTTATCTTTTGCTCTTCGAGTATGTCATCAAAAAAATCGCTTATAGTATCATTGCCTAGATCATATGCATACAATAACCCAATAACCGCACTTCGTGCCTGATGTCTAGTAGCCATTACGCAAGTTCGCTATAAAGATTGATCATCTCGATGAGACTTACCATTGCCTCGGCACCTTTATTTCCTGCTTTTGTCCCGGCTCGCTCTATTGCTTGTTCTATCGTATCAACTGTAAGCACACCAAAAGTAGCAGGTTTTCCGTGCTTTAATGTCACACTTGCCACACCTTTTGTGGTTTCGGCAGCTACATAATCAAAATGAGGAGTTGCACCACGGATAACGGCTCCTAGGCAACATACGGCATCATACTTGCCGCTGCTTAACGCTTTGTCAAGTGCAAAAGGTATCTCAAATGCTCCAGGTACTAAAATAAGATCCAATTTATTTGCATCTCCGCCGTGTCTTGCATAGGCATCTTTTGCCCCGCCCACCAAACTATCTGTGATAAAATGGTTAAATCTTGCATTAATGATAGCTACTTTTTTGGTAGTATCTACTTGCAGTTTTCCTTCTACTATGTTCATCTAATTTCCTTTATTTTTATAAATTAATCAAGTCATTGCGAGAAATGAAATGACAAAGCAATCCATAAAGAGCAGATCTTCGCACTTCTTTTGCGATGACAAATTTACCGCTCTGTTAATTGCTACTTTGCGGATAAAACAACTCATAATATTATTCTACTATCGCCCTGATAGCATCTATTTGCTCTATTAACGTTGCCAAATTGTCTAATTGTATCATATTTGGCCCATCACTTAGGGCAATACTAGGATCAAAATGCGTTTCAAAGAAAAATCCATCCACACCCACTGCCGCAGCGGCACGGCTAAGATATGGCACAAATGAACTATCCCCTCCGCTGCTGCTATCTCCGCTGGCAGGCATTTGTACTGAATGTGTTGCATCAAAAATTACAGGTGCAAACTCTCTCATAATAGGAAGACCTCTCATGTCGACCACTAAGTTTCCATATCCAAACGTACTGCCTCTTTCGCACAGCCATACTCCATATTTTTGTGCTGCTTCATAATTTGGCTTACCGTCATATCCTCTGGTTTTTAGCACTTTACCTACAGAATGAGCCATAGCCGCAGGAGCAAGAAATTGCCCTTTTTTAATATTTACAACAGCATTGGTCTTTGCCGCAGCTACCAATAAATCAGTCTGACGGCATAAAAATGCAGGAATCTGCAACACATCCGCAACGTCAGCTACGCTTTTTGGCTGCGATGCATCATGTACATCGGTAAGTATCTTGTAACCAAATGTATCTTTAACCTCTTGCAATAAGCGTAATCCTTCATCAAGCCCTGGTCCTCTAAAACTATCTATACTTGTGCGGTTTGCCTTATCAAAACTGGCTTTAAAATAAAAATCTTTAGTGCAATCTTCGTGATAAACTTGCAAAGCCTCAGCTATTCGCATGACATTTTCTCTATTTTCTAGCACGCATGGACCGGCTATTAATATCATAGCAATCTCTCCTTGAATATAATTATCACGATTATACCAAAAACATCTCTACTATCTCTTAAAATTTTAGTCATATTAGCCTTAAGCGTCTTTCCTTCAACAATCGATAATACCCATTACTAGGCACCTACTCATATCTTGATTAAAATATGATAACATATGTTCAATTTTTTATTTAATATTTTTCATTAATTAATGTCAATTTAACACTTTTTAATTATCATTTTATATCGACAATTTGTTTATTTGACTAAATAAATTGTCGAGTGAGAAGAGCAAAAGATATAGCATGTATAAATTAATACGTCCTTTTAAAACAAAACAGAACTACCTTCGTCAAAAGCCCTATACTCAAAATAATATCTTTTGCCTCTCTCACAATAGTTTAATCCGACTTTCTAGCTACTAAATCCCCAAAAAGTATAAGATCCTGAAGCACTGCTTTTTGAGCTACCCCGTCTTTGTCCATGGCGATCATAAACTCTCCACGCTTACTAGCAAAAATAGGCTGATTAATGATAGCTTTGAAATACCATGCGGCCCCATCGCCTAACTCTTTTTTATAGGCAGGAACTTTTGATACGGATGGGATGAATATCTCTATATTTCCATCCTGATTTTCAGCGCCCACCGCTTGGAAGCGATAGATCTTATCAGCACTTGCCGATGGTGATATAAGCTTTGGTATATTCATATACATTGACAATAGATCATTAGAACTGTAAAATGAAAGTTTTTCACTCTGGTCTAATATAACTTTGCCATTCTCTTTTTTGATAATTCTTTTGACTACGGTTTTAGTTTTATGATTTATAGTATATATTTTATCTTTTATCTTATTTCCGCGAGAGATGTGCACATTATAGCTATCCGATACATACTTGCCGTTTACGATATGTCCTTTGCTGATGTGTCGTTCAGTGCGATCGCCACTCATAACTTTTACCATTCCTATTGTTTTAGCTTTAATATCTATAGTATAACGATTATTTGATTCATTGAGATGTATATTTGCTCTCCCAAGATCTCCTATGACTCCGAAACGGACAATATAATCCACATTAACACTTTTAGCATATGCAAATATTCCAAACACGATCGTCACAAATAAAAATAATTTTTTCATACATTGGTCTTTAAATAATTGGATTTGTTTTATAGCCTAATCATATCAAAAACGTTGTGAGATAAACGTGGAGTTATATTGCAATCACACCTTATGACTTGTTATGGTATAATATCTATCAAATAAAAATAGGATAAATATGAAAAAAGTAGCCATACTCGGACGCCCAAATGTAGGCAAAAGTTCTCTTTTTAATCGTCTGGCAAAACAAAGAGATGCTATCACATCCGATGTAGCCGGCACTACAAGAGACATCAAAAAAAGAATAGTAACAATATCAGAAAATAGAGAATTTGAAGTCATAGACACCGGTGGTATAGATGATAGTAGCGCTCTTTTTTCAAAAGTAGGCGAACTATCGCTCAAGGCCGCTAAGGATGCCGATATCATACTATATATGGTAGACGGCAAAATGCTGCCTGACGAAGAAGATAAACAATTATTCTATCGTCTTCAAAAATTAGGCAAACCATTAGCTCTTATTGTAAATAAAATAGACAACGATAAAGAAGAGCAAGAAAGATATTGGGAATTTATGTCATTTGGACCGGAAGTTAGTTTTCCTGTTTCTGTCAGCCACAATCGTAAATTTGTACCGTTTTATCAATGGCTTGAAAAATATATACCGCCAAAAGCAGAAGAAAATCTAGCCATACAAGAAGAATTTGATCCGCTTTTCGATGAAGAAGAAAAAGCACCACAGCAAGCCGATGATGATAAACACATAAAAGTGGCCATTATAGGACGAGTAAATACCGGCAAAAGTTCACTGCTCAATGCACTACTTCACGAAGAGCGTTCAGTAGTAAGCGATGTAGCAGGCACCACTATAGATCCGGTTGATGAAACTATAACATATGGCGATTATGAGATAACATTCATTGATACTGCGGGTATCCGTCGTAGAAGCAAGATATTAGGAATTGAGAAATTTGCCCTAGGCAGAACTACTGATATGCTAGAGAAAGCGAATCTTGTACTGCTTGTAATCGATGCTACGCAAGGGGTAAGCGAGCTTGATGAGAGAGTAGCAGGTCTTATAGAAAAATATCGTCTAGCATGCCTGATCGTCTTAAACAAATGGGACTTAAAAGGCGACAAAACATATGAAGAAGCTGTAGAAAACATAAGACATAAACTCAAATTTTTGCATTATGCATCACTCATTACCGTATCTGCCAAAACCGGCATGAGAGTACATAAAATACTAGATGAAATAGTCAAGATATATGAGAGATATTCCATGAGGATACCTACGGCCAAATTAAATGAAGTCATTCGAGAAGCTATTGGTCGCCATCATGTACCATCACACAACGGAGCATCTGTCAAAATAAAATTTGCTACTCAGTATGACAGCAAACCGCCTCGTATAGCACTTGTATCAAATCGTCCTGAATATATACATTTTAGTTACAAGAGATATTTGGCAAACTTTTTGCGAGAAAAATTTGATTTTGAAGGCGTACCGCTTGAGATCATTGCACGAAAAAGGGGAGAAAGAGACGATGATATTGAACAATAAAAAAGGGGCTAAATGCGTATATTAACCGGTATTCAAGCAAGCGGAAAGCTCCATATAGGCAATTATTTTGGAGCAATGAAACCTATGATAAAGCTTCAAGAAGAACATGAGCTTTTTACTTTTATAGCTAACTATCATTCATTGACTAGCTCAACTGACGCTAGCTTGCTAAGACAATATACTCATGATGCGGCGATCGATTATCTATCTTTGGGGCTTGATCCCAACAAAACTACTTTTTGGATACAAAGCGATGTGCCCGAAGTGCTTGAACTATACTGGATACTATCAAAGTTTACCCCAATGGGACTACTAGAACGCGCGCATAGCTATAAAGATAAGGTAGCCAAAGGAATACCGGCCAATCATGCGCTTTTTTCTTACCCGGTACTTATGGCTGCAGATATATTATTGCTAGATTCTGAGAAAATCCCTGTTGGCAAAGACCAAATCCAGCATATAGAGATCACGCGTGATATCGCTACGAAGTTCAATAACGAATATGGTGATATATTTACGCTTCCTGAATATATAGTAGAAGATGAACTTGCTACTATTCCAGGAATCGATGGGGACAAGATGAGCAAAAGCTACGGCAATACTATAGACATTTTTATGACTGAAAAAGAGTTACAAAAACAATGCAATAAAATAGTAACCACCTCTACTCCTCTGGGCGAGCCTCTAGATTTTACCGGTTGCAACGTTTATGCACTAGCGTCACTGTTTTTAAATGAAGAAGGAAGAAAAGAGCTACAAGCCAGATATCAAAGCGGCTTGGAAGGATATGGGCATTTCAAAAAATACCTAAAAGAACTCATCTGGAATGAATTTGCCGAAGCTAGAGAAAAAAGAGCTTATTACGAAGCAAATCCTCACGTAGTAGAAGAGATACTTGAAAACGGTACATCAAAAGTCAAAAAATTAGCCCAAATAAAACTAAGAATTGTCAAAGACGCAGTGGGCTTAATATAAATGACCAATGATATACTATTACTTATTGCTGATAGTATAGGTATCATTGCATTTGCTCTAAGCGGACTTTTTATCGCTACCAAAGAGCGCCTCGACTTGCTTGGGCTTTTTATCATCGCATTTTTAACTGCCCTTGGTGGCGGAGTCATACGTGATATCATCATAGATAGACCGCTTATGAGCTTCACTCACTATTCGCCTGCACTGCTCGTTATAAGCATAGTTATCATAGGACTTTTGTTTAAATTGCACAAAAAAAGCGAAATAGCAAGCCATTATCTCTTTATCTTCTCTGATACATTGGGGCTTGTGTCATTTGCCATTACCGGCGGTCTTTTGGGCATAGCAGCAGATTTTCATATCGTAGGAGTGATGTTTTTAGCTCTTATCACGGCTGTTGGCGGCGGGGTATTGAGAGATATGCTGCTTAATGAAGTACCATTATTGCTAAAAAGTGATTTTTACGGGAGTATAGCCCTTCTTGTTGGCATGATGCTTTATATTTTATATATAAGCGGCATGTTAAATAGTGCTGCAGTTTTAGCAGTCTTTATAGGTGGAATTTCGTTGCGGCTGATTGCTTTTTATAGAGATTGGCATCTGCCGAAATTGTAGATATTCAATAATTTATACTTATTTATATTAAACATATTATTAAAAAAGATATGTTATGATAATTTTAATTTTAAAATAAGGAAAGATAAAGTGAAGTTAAATGGCGTAATAAGCAGTCTTATAGCAGTATCTATTTTGAGCGGTTGTATTGGCCGAGTACCAAAAGTAGCCCCTGCAGTGCAACCCGGTGATGATAATTTAAGTTGTACGCAAATTCTAGGATCGATGGTGCTCAACACACAAGAAGTAGAAAAATTAGTCAAAGAACATAACGGGAACTTAGATGAAAATACAGCCACGAACGTGA
>JAFGWQ010000112.1 GCA_016937075.1 Campylobacterales bacterium
AAATTTATTACTGTTTTTTGACACTAAGGGTAAAACCACTATATTTGCTTTACCATATGATACGGCCTCGCTTATCATGGATGTACTGTCGCTTGTGATAAAAACCGTTTCGCAACTCTTTAAAAAATCAGGGATAGGATTAATAGGATTTTTAGAATATATGACTTCATAATCAAATCCATAGCTTTCTATAAGTTTCTCAATATCTTCTGGTGTTCTAGGAGACGAAGTTACGGCTATTTCATAATTTTTAAAATGTGCTACAATAAAATCCAATTGCTCTTTGATGGTCTCTTTTGACATGGTAAAGATTTTATTGTTTCCGCCTATGATAATTCCCACGGATCGTTTTTTTGGTTTATAGAATCCAAGTGGTTTAATAAATGAAAAATTAGCCGGAATTTCTATGATATTCGAGCGTATTGGCGGATTGTCATGAGTTTGCGCAAAGATAACATCAAAATCATATCTATACCCTTTGGGAAGCATCATGGCTACAGTTTTAGCTTTAAACTTTTTGGCTATAACTTTTGCAGCATAGTAGGTGCTTGATCCTGCGCTTACAACGATGCTATATTCATTTTTAGATCCTGAAACTAGTTCAGGATGACGAGGCAAAACTCCATTCCCAATCTTAAAAATAGACGAAGTGTATAAACCTACCATATCAAAGAGATAAGAGAGTATTTTATATATCTTGGATTTAAAATTAACTTCTATGATATCATACTCACATCCAAGGTATTTAGCCAATGCAATTGATTGATTGAGATGGCCTTTGCGTCCGTCACTAATGATCAAAATTTGCTTCAATATTGTTTCCACCTGTTATGCATCCAAAACCATTGTTCCGGCGCTTTTAATATCATCTGCTCTAACGCTCTATTATAACGCAAGGTCATAGACTTCATCTTCTCTTTTTCGTCTTCTATTTCACTGGCGATATACTCAAGAGGCGGTTCTATATACATTCTATAAAATCCTCTTTTTTCTCTGACAACATATGTAGGGATGATAAGAGGGTCAAATTTTAATTTCAATGCAGCTGTTGATAGTGTAGTGCTGGCTTTTCTTCCAAAAAATTCTATTTTGGCACTATGCGTTCCGCCTGTCTTTTGATCTATAAGCATCCCTATGGTTTCTTTGTTTTTAAGAGCCTTTGCCATTGCGATCATTGCCTTCTTTTTATATACGGCTCTATTGCCGTATTTATTGCGAAACGGGATGGTTATCTTTTTATCAATGATCTTATTGGTGCCTTCTCTTCCAACAACCAAAAATGGCAAACCGTGTTTTGAGATAAAATGCGCTAAAAGCTCCCAATTGGAAAAATGTGCAGTAAAAAGTATCACACCTCTTTTGTGACTATTGATATCTGCTATTTTAGCTATAGCTTCATCTAAATTTATGATAGCACTATCAATATCAAACCTATCTACAAACATCAAAAGTATCTCGGCAACACTTTGAGAAAGATTATCATATACTTTTTTAGCAGACCTATCTAGGTCATTTTTACTCGATTGCGGAAACACATTTTTAAGATTGTTATATACTAATCTTCGTCGTTTTGGTAATATGTAATATAACACAATGGCTATAGCTTTGGTTATGCTGTATATCCAATTTTTTGGCATCCAGCTTGCACACCAAAGCAAAAACTTAACTGCAAAATATTCTATATTTTCTCTCATACATTTCCATTTAAATACATTATGCTAATTATATCGCAATACTCTAAAAGCGTACTCAATAAAGCTTAATGTGTTATAATCACAATACTTTAAATAACACAAAGGTATCCATTGATAGGTATTGTAAATTACAATATGGGCAATCTTGCCTCCGTCATAAATGCATTTATCAAGCTTGGGATAGATGCCCAGATAGAAAGTGATCCAGATAAAATAGCACAATATGACAAACTCTTACTTCCGGGAGTAGGTGCATTCGGTGATGCCATGGAGCATCTAAAAAGCAACGGTATGGATAAAGCTGTACTGGAATTTGCAACTAGCGGCAAACCGCTTTTAGGAATTTGCCTGGGAATGCAGCTTCTTTTTGGCAGCAGCGAAGAGTTTGGTGCTCATAAGGGCTTAGATTTAATCGATGGTAAGGTAGTCAAGTTTGATGAAACAAAATTTGACCACTCTCTCAAGGTTCCGCATATGGGGTGGAATGAAATGTTCGTGCAACGCGATACTCCTATTTTCGACGAGATGCCAAAAGATTTCTATCTCTATTTTGTTCACTCATATCATGCAGTTTGTGATGACAAATATGCTATAGGTAAAACTCATTATGGATATGAGTTTGTAAGTGCGGTTCAAAAAGATAACATATATGGTATACAGCCGCACCCAGAAAAAAGCCATGATAATGGACTTAAGATTCTAACAAATTTTGCAAAATTATAAACAAGGAAAAAAATGACGATACTACCAGCCATAGACCTAAAAGATGGCAAAGCAGTAAGACTAAACAAAGGGCTCATGGAGAGCGCGAAGATATATAGCGATGAGCCGTGGCAAGTAGCCGCACATTTTGAAGAACTTGGAAGCGAATGGGTGCATCTAGTTGACCTAAATGGAGCATTTGCAGGAACGCCTCAAAATCTTGAACAGATACAAAAGATAAGAGCCAATTGCAATCTAAAACTAGAACTTGGCGGTGGTATTCGAGACGAAAAGACTATTAAAATGTATCTTGATCTTGGCGTAGATAGACTTATTCTTGGCTCAATCGCCCTCAAAGATCCATCTTTTGTCAAGGAAATGGCTGCCAAATATCCTATCGTAGTCGGTATAGATGCGATTGACGGCATGGTAGCCGTTGAGGGCTGGGCGGAAGTAAGCGACATGAAGGCTACTGATTTGGCTCGTGAGTTTGCTAGTGCAGGAGTGAAGGCTATAATTTGCACAGATGTCAGCAGAGATGGTATGATGAGCGGTGTGAATGTAGATTTTACACTTGCCATCAAAGAAGCAAGCGGACTAGAAACCATAGCAAGCGGTGGGCTGAGAGACATGGATGATATCCGCAAATTAATAGAAGCTAGAATTGACGGCACAATAGTAGGTAAAGCTTTTTATGAAGGCACGCTGGATTTAGAACAAGCTTTTAAATATATCAAAGAGGGAAAATGAACGAAGAGTATTATGAGTTAAGAATCACAACTGATGAGAGCTACACAGAGGCGCTTGCCGATGTAGCAGCTTTGCTTTGTGATGATGGCATAGAAATTGACGGCAATAATATCATAGTTAGAAGCGAAAATGACCTATCGCATTTGCAAACACAGCTAGAAGAGATAACAATTCCTCTCAAAATAGATGTAAACTTTACTCATTCAAAAAAAGCCAATAGCGATTGGATGAAACAATATCAAGCCTCAATTGAGCCTATAGAAGCTGGAGAGTTTTATATATTTCCTAGTTGGCATGAGCCAAAAGCAGGCAAGATCAATATAACCATAGATCCTGCTTTGGCATTTGGCTCTGGCCATCATGCTACAACTGCCAGCTGCCTAGAGATGATAAGCAAATATGTTCAACCAAATGACAGTATCATTGATGTGGGATGCGGCAGCGGAATACTTGGTCTTGCAGCTAAGAAAAAAGGTGCTTCAAGCGTCGATCTATGTGATACTGATCCGCTAGCAGTAGAAAGTTGCAAAGAAAATTTCCAAATCAATAATGAAACTTATGATACTATTTGGGAAGGTTCTGCGAATAATACAATGAAAAAATATGATGTAACAATAGCTAATATCATAGCCGATGTTTTAGTGATGATTGCAAAAGACTTAAAGAAAATAACTAAAGCCGATGGCTTAT
>JAFGWQ010000015.1 GCA_016937075.1 Campylobacterales bacterium
GCGATGTCGCACAGAGACCGCCGAAGGAGCGTGAGAATCTAAAAAAAGAGATCTTCACGAAGTCTAAAGACTTCTCAAGATGACAAAAATAATACTTTCTTTTGAAAATGCTTGTCATTTGAGTCGCAAAGCAGTGTGAGAATTTAAAAGTTAAATATCTATTTGAAATGGTACAAACGAGTTAACTTTAAATCCTAAAAAGCGTACCGCCTTTTTGTATGCCATCGAGCAAAAAGCTTCTGATATCACTCAGGTCAAATCCGCTTGCCAAAAACATCTCTTTGCCATTTTCTAGCAAAAATTGAGCCGATTGTAGCTTGGTAACAATGCCTCCAGTAGCAAATTCATTGTTTGCACTATATTCTTGAGATAATGTTTCATCATTTAAGAAACCATGCTCTTTGAACATAACTGCATTGCTAAATTTATTTGGATCTTTGTCATAATATCCTGATATATCCGAAAGGATCACAAGCATATCGGCATCAAAATGATATGTTACATGAGCTGAAAGCCTATCGTTATCACCAAAAACAAGTTCTTCTGTAGCTGTCACATCATTTTCATTAATAATAGGTACTACTTTATTGGCCAATAATACTTCTATGGCTTGTTTGGCATGCTCTGTACGTTTGCGTGAATCAAGATCTGATGCAGTAAGTAATATTTGAGAACAAAGCATATCGTATTTCGCAAATTTTTCTTGGTACATTCTAAGCAAAAGCGGTTGCCCAATAGCTGCAAGGGCTTGTTTGTTCGGTATAAATGATTTATCAAGTTTGAGTTGTGTATAGCCCGATGAAACTGCACCAGAGCTTACCAATATGATCTCTTTATCTATTTTTTGCAAAGAAGCAATAAGCTCAACAAGTGATGCCATTCTTATTTTAGAAATTTCTCCATTCTCGGTAAGCACATGAGATCCTACTTTGATAACAATTCTTTTCATAATTTACTGCTCCGATTTATTTTTTTGCTCTTTGACAAAATCTCCTAATATATAACGCAATGGTTCTGTGTTAATATGCGATACAGAAGATATCGGCAATACAAATCTTGGAGAATCTTTTTCATCGCTGCCGTATGATATGTATTCGCTATTTGGATGGTATCCATCTAAAATATTGTTTGGTTTCAAACCAATAGCAGCTAAAAATTCTGTTACGGCATCATTGACTTCTTGCGGACTCATAGCATCTATTTTGGTAACCGCTATTCCAAATGCTTTTTTACCAAGTACGCTTGAATATTTATCTAGCTCTTCGAGAAGAGTGGCATATTGATATTCCATAGCACGGTAATTGCTGACATCTATCATCACAAGCAGTGTACCGGTACGCTCTATATGTCTTAAAAATTCAAGACCAAGCCCCTTGCCGTCACTGGCTCCTTCTATAATACCTGGGATATCTGCCATTACAAATGATTCATAATCACTATACTCGACCACTCCAAGCTTTGGAATCAATGTAGTAAACTCGTAGTTTGCAATTTCTGGCCTTGCATTTGACAATACTGAAATGAGTGTAGATTTACCTACGTTCGGATACCCTACAAGTCCCACATCAGCAATAAGTTTCATCTCAAATCTAACTTGTTTAGTGATCCCGGGAAGTCCAGGCTGAGCATACGTAGGACGTTGATTACTTGAGTTTTTGAAGTGCATATTACCCAGTCCGCCCTTGCCGCCTTCTAGAAACTTGACCCTAGTGCCAACTTCAGTCAGATCAAGCAATAATTCGCCTGTTTCTACATCAAAAATTTGAGTACCAGGCGGCACTATGATGGTAGTATCCTCGCCGCTTTTGCCATATTTTTTTCTGCCTTCGCCAGGACGGCCATTTTTAGCTTTAATATGGTGTCTTCCTCTAAGTGCAGTGAGTGTATCTGTATTGTTATCTACCTGAACATACACAGAGCCTCCTCTCCCGCCGTCGCCGCCATCAGGTCCGCCTTGAGCTACGAACTTTTCTGTCCAAAACGATACTGCGCCTGCTCCGCCCTTTCCTGAACTAACCGTTAGTTCTACTCTATCTATAAACATATTTTGTTTTGCCTTTTTGATTAACTTGTTATTATAACTCTAATAGCTCTAAATGCATTCTAAATAAAACTTAAGAGCAAAAAATTTATATAAAAATTAAAATATTATATCTTAAATCGACCTAACAATGCCTAAATCAAAATCGAATTGTGGATGAATAAATGAGAAATAATAAAAACCAAGAAGCCAAAGAGGCTTCTTTTTGAAGAAGTATTACGCTGGAACTACAGAAACTTTTTTCTGAGTTGAAGAGCGGTTTTCAAATTTAACTACGCCTTCAATAAGTGCAAAGATAGTGTGATCTTTACCCATACCTACGCCATTACCAGGATGTACTTTCGTACCTCTTTGTCTAATGATGATGTTGCCTGGAATTACTGCTTCACCGCCAAATTTTTTTACACCTAAACGACGACCGGCTGAATCGCGATTATTTTGGGTTGACCCTTGACCTTTCTTGTGTGCCATAATTGCTCCTTATGCTATACTTGTGATTCTTACACGAGTGAAATCTCTTCTAAAACCTCTTTTGAGTTTAGAATCTTTTCTTCTTCTCTTTTTAAAGATAATGACTTTTTTGTCACGACCTTCGTTAATGACCTCACCTTTAACTACTGCACCCGCTACAAAAGGAGTACCTACAGTCAAAGTACCGTTATCTAGTGCTAAAACTTCTTTAAATTCTACAGCACTTTTAGGCTCTAAATTCATGTTGTCAAAACAGACGATATCGCCTTCTTGGACTTTAAATTGTTGCCCACTTGCTTTAATGATTGCGTACATTGCAAACCCTTTATTAATTTCTTACTTGGTATTAAAAGTGTGTGATTATAGCAAAATAAGCTTTAATCTTTTTTAAATTAAACTATTTTTAATTAAGATCATCAAAACTAAAAACCATTAGCCAACAACAGCTATACACTCTATTTCAACAAGCGCATTTTTTGGCAAGCTCTTGACTGCAACAGTACTGCGTGCAGGCTTATGATCACCGAAATACTCAGCATAGATCTCATTAACAGTCACAAAATCATCCATATCAGCCAAAAATATAGTGGTTTTGATCACATTATTCATTGAGCTGCCGCCTACTTCGAGTACTGCTTTCAAATTTTTTAGCACTTGGTTTGTTTGAGAAATGATACCGTTGCCTGCCATCTCACCATTTGGCATAAGTCCAATTTGTCCGGATGTATAGATCATGCCATTATTTTCAATAGCCTGAGAATATGGCCCAATGGCTTGAGGGGCATTTGGTGTCGATATAATATTCATGTGTTAACCTTATTCATTTGATTCAAAAAATACATAATTGCCGGCATAGTCCGAAAATTCAAAATAAACTTTCTTTTCGTTACTATCTATCTTGCCGTTTAAATTTAAGTCATGATAGCCGTATCCGAATCTGTATGGCCTATCTGTATTGCTTTGCGTGCCGGTTGCAGTAGAAAGCTTATCTATTTTCATAAATCTATGCACCAATTTATCTCCGGCATACATCTCGAGCACTCCATTAGTACCGGTCCAATTTTGGATAGAACGGCTCATGACATTTTGTGTCTCTTGTGTACAACCTGCCAGCAAAGCTATCATAGACAATGCAACTAACGGTTTTGCTTTCATGACAATTGCCTTTATAATTATTTCTTGTGATATTATTTTACCATTTTAAATGATAATTTAAAATTATTCCGGATATCAAATCAAGACGGCAAACTAAATTTTTGTGTTACAAGATCGCCTGATTCGTCAAAATAGAGATAATATAATTTATCTCGCAGCACCGGCAAACCAGTCAAATAACGCAAGGCAATATTTGCTTGCAAAGAAGCTATATGCATTACCATAGGCGCTGCTATACCGCTAGGCTTATGCGGCGGGGTATTGAAAGCCGTAAATCTTCCGTGCTCAAAAAAACATACCTGTCCTACAAATGCCTCAACGCTGGCATATATCCAAGGAATGCCTGATTCGTTGGAATATTCATCTATCTGATGTCTTGTATCAAAGTTATCACTGGCATCAAGGATCAAGTCATATTTTTTGCCAAGATGACTAAACTCTCCAAAATCCATCACAAGGCCTCGAGTTTGAACAAAAGGATTTTTGGCTTTTACTAGATCACTCACAATTTTTGATTTATACCTTCCTTCGTCTTTTAAAGTAAAAGCGATTTGACGATGAATATTATGCAAGGCAATCGTATCAAAATCAACCATATCGATCTCACCTATGCCACTAGTTCCAAGTGCCAAAGCTAATGATGAGCCCAAGCCTCCGCTACCTATGATAGCTATCTTTTTAGCAGACAAAAGCTCTTGTGTCTCTTCGCCCCAAAGCTGAATTTGTCTATGAAAATATGACTGTGGTGTCATGACAACTCCTTTTATAGTCTTAATTGTAATGCTTTTTCAAACTGCCACACCTTGCGATGTTCTTGTAATGATCTTCTATCTATCTCTTCAATAAGCATGGACTCTTTGTCTTCCAGCATCATTTCGACCTCTCCGTCTGGATTGACCAGCATGCTGTCTCCGTAAAAACGCCATTTGATATCTTTATCGCTATATTCCCCCAAACGATTTGCTCTAAGCACGTAGCATCCATATAAAAATGCCTGGGTTTTTATGATCTCTCTCCAGCGATTATGCGAACCAAAAGTAGATGACGTTGGCAACACTACCAAATCTACTTTTTTTTCTCGTACATATTCCCAAAGCTTTGGAAAATGCAATTCAAAACCGGCCATTACCATAACTCTAAAGCCGTCAACTGAAAATATCATTGGAGATTTGAGTGGTTTAATATCATTGACAAAAAAGTTTTGCTCATCCCAATGTGGATAAGAAATAAGGATCTGCTGCTCATAATATGCAATCTGTTTGGAAGTGATCTTGGCTATGGCTTTGACATAATGATTTTTTTTACATAACACAATAGGAGCTATGATAGTCATATCGTATAATTTTGCAAGAGATTTTAAAAGTGTTAAATGTTTGTCAGTTTGTTCTCTTACCATGGATACCGGCATATTTGCCAACTCTTTATAGAAATGATTTAATACATATTCGCCAAAAACTATCAGCCTTGCACCTTTGGAGTGAGCATTTTTAAAATAAAAATCCAGCTTTGAGCCATTCATTCCCAATGTTTGGAGTTGCAAAGAGGCTACTACTAGAGTTTTCACTCTTTGGCCTTGATACTATCTTGTTCTATAATTGTTATTTTAGCTTTTGCAAGTTCTAACATATCTTGAGCTTCTTTTATAGTTTTTAGACCATCCTCGTAAAGCTTTACGCTCTCTTCTAGGGGAATATCTTGACGCATTAATTTTTCTATAATACTTTTGGCATTAGTTATTTTATCTTCAAAGGTTTCATTTTTCATTTTCATCCCCTAGTATGCTTATAATATCATCTTCAAACTTATCTATCTCCACCAAAAATGCATCATGGCCATAATCACTTTCCACATCTATATAACTGCATGATTGCTCATTGCGTTTCATCATTTTATATATATGTTCCATCTCTTCAGGGAAAAATAGATAATCAGAACTAAAACTAAACAGATGTACATTTGATTTTATGCGTGAGATGGCATCATGAAGCGAATCATACCCGCGTGAAAGACTAAAAGTATTGATAGCTTTGACTATGTATAGATAACTTAACGGATCAAAGTGACGACTGAAATTTGCCGTATTATATTCCATATATCTTTCTACTTCATATCTGCCAAAAAGTTCAAAAAGCCCATCGGTATTCACATAGTTACGATCAAATTTTTTATCCATGGATTTTGGAGACAGGTATGAAATATGTCCTGCTATTCTACCGATAGCCAAACCGCTAAGACCATCTTCTTTGAAAGCATCTTTTTCATAATTGCCGTCTTCAAACCTAGGATCACTCCTGATAGCCTCAACGGCAACCTTATTGAAAGCAATTGTCCATGGTCGTGTGGCATATGTAGCTGCCATAGAGATAATATGTTCTGCTAGATTTGGATAATCTACTGCAAATTGAAGTGCCTGCATACCGCCCATCGAACCGCCAATGATAGCTTTTAAGCGGTATATACCCAGATGCGAAAGCAAATGCATTTGGGCTCTGACCATATCTTTGATGGTTACAACAGGAAATTTGAGACGAAATGGCTGATGCGACGGATAATTATCACTCATAGGGCCGGTAGTTCCAAAGCAGCTGCCTAATACATTCGAGCATATTACAAAATATTTGCTAGTATCTACTGCCTTGCCCTCACCTATAAGTCCATCCCACCAACCAGCTTTTTTTTCGTCTTCATAAGTGCCCGCTGCATGGTGAGAGCCACTTAGAGCATGGCATACCAATATCACATTGCTTTTGTCTTCATTGATTTCACCATAAGTTTCATATGCTATGGTATATGGCTCAAGTATACGACCGCTTTCTAGATAAAGTGGACTGCTAAAGTGTGCTTGCTTAGTGGTTATCTTCATAAACTGCTTTTTGAAAAATTATTTTTAGTTA
>JAFGWQ010000113.1 GCA_016937075.1 Campylobacterales bacterium
AATAGAAAAAGCATCGTTGTTTGAACAATTGTTTGCATCACACATACTCCAGTTTTCTTATTTCTTTTAGCATAGATAAAATAATATCGCAGCAGCACAAAAGATCATCAAACCAATGGCCATCGCTATATTGCTCTGTGCGGATGTTTTAAAGATCTCACTCTCCTGTCTCGATAAATATCCTGCAGAATTTTTCCCAATCGTGCAAATATATACCAATGTCGTTGTCGTCAAGAGGCAATATCGTGCTGCCTGCTGATTTCTCTTGCCAAAGAGCATAGAACGGTAATTTGGCTATATCACTTTGTTTGACTATTTTTCCATTTAAAAGTTTGTATGTTTGTAATCCAAAATATGTTTTTGGCATCCGCTCTACCTCTTTTCTTTGTAAATAGTTTTCAAAAACTACTTATTATTGCATAATTGTGTGTATTATAATAACCAATTTGGCCTTTATGTCAATATTGCGAAATACTTGTCTTAAATTGCATATCATTTTGATCCCAAAAATACACCGTACCTTCTAATTCTTTTGGTCCAAAAACAAATGCAGGACCACTTTCTTCCCCCTCAAGTAAAACAGGACTTGCGAGCTTTATAACAAACCATTGTGGCGGAAAAGAGTCACCTTCCTCTAGTTTGATTATTTTATCGCTGTTATTCATAAATACATAGAGTGCATATTTCGTATTATTTTTAGTATTTATCATTATCCATGCATCATCTTTTATGCCATTTTTATCAAAATCAACCTGAATATGAAACGGGGATAGTTTTTGTGAATTGTAAAAATCAAGCCAACTCAATTTATAATCAGAATCTGTCGGAAATCTCCAATCGCCTAATTTGTTTTTAAGGCTATAATTACTGCATCCTATATCATATCCGTCATCACAAGATTTTTTATAAAGCACCTTGGCTTTTTCTATATTGATGTTGATGCCTTGTCCAAGTTCATACATGACACCAAGATTATTACATCCTACACTATTGCCATTATCACACGACTTTGTATATAGATTTAATGCTTCGGCATAGTTTTGTTCTACGCCATAGCCACGATTGTACATAAATCCAACACCATTACAACCGTCTTGATTTCCGCTTTCACATGCTTTTTTATAAAAATTCAAAGATTTAAAATAATCTTTGATCACGCCATCTCCATTATAGTAAATATTTCCTGCGCTATTGCAACCAAGAGCATTGCCTCCATCGCAAGCATTCTGATAGAGAAGCACAGCTTTTTGTTTGTTTGTCTTTACGCCTTGTCCGTTATAGTACATATTTGCTAAATTATTACATGCATCTTTATTACCGTTATCGCATGCCTTTTTATATAGGTTAGAAGCTTTGATATGGTCTTTAATTACGCCATCTGCATTATAGTACATATTTCCAAGCTTATTGCAGCTGACTACATAACCTCCGTCACATGCATCCCAATAATATTCTGCTGCTTCAGAGCGATCTTCACCTCCTCTTACATATCTACCATTGTAAAACATATCGCCCACATCGTTGCAATATGATGCATTCCCCAATTCGCACCTTATAACACTATAGCCGGCAGGATAAGGTCTTTTAAAAAAAGAGGCATAATGAAAAGTCACAAATATCAACACAATAATTAAAAATACACTAAGCCATGAAAATTTTGAGTCATTAGCAGAAGTTGTTTGCGATGTCTTGTCATTTGAATTGTTTGGCGTCTCTGCGTTTATTGTCTCGATTTTTGAACCACAATTTTTACAAAATAATGCATTATCCAGGTTAGCGGTTCTACACTGTTGACACACTACACTCATCTCATTCCCCTGTGTTTTTTTATTGCCTCATAAGCATTATTGATTTCTTTAAATTTCTGATTTGCAAATAGTATAAAATCTTCACTCAATCCTTTGCCTTGTATGGTATCTGGATGATATTGCTTTACAAGTTCACGATAGGATTTTTTTATTTCTTCATTGCTTGAATTTGGCGAGCATTTTAAAATCAAATAGCACTCATTAAGTTTTGTATTACTGGATTGATATGCTTTTGATTTCTCTTCTTTTCTCATATTATCAAATTCTGCATATAGGCCAATAATATAATCTTTCGATACTCCAAGATGATGCCCAATTTGCTCTGCCACTGATGCTTGGATTAAATTTTTTACATTGTCGGCATAAACTAGTTGCACTAGCCATCTAACAAATGTTTTAGGAAAATGTTTTTGATCAATTGCACTAAGTTCTTTCTGTATTATCATATGCATTTTTTGTGCAACATGCTGATGATCTTTATTGTGATTATTTTTGGCATGATTATAGATCTCTTTTAGACTAGATCTCAATGTGACATCATTATCTGATATATGGCTAAGCAATTTGGAAATAATATTGGCTTCATTAGGAGATATTCTTCCGTCGGCTTTGGCAACATAGGCTATCAATGTAACAGCACAATCGGCAAGTGTTTCTTGGTTGGCATAGTTTGATCTTTTTGATTCAACTTTGCTTCCGCAATAAATACAAAAATTTGAATTTTGTTCATTTCTCTTTCCGCAATTTGTGCATTTATGGCCGATATCTGAATACTTGGTGTTGTTTACCGGTTGCAGCCAACTATCATAGCTTTTATTCAAATCAGAAAAATTATAAAAAATCATAATTGCTAATATCGCTATGCCAACTACCAAAAATGGCATAAATACATTGAAGTTTGCTGTTAAAGCAATAAGTCCAAGCATTATCATTATGTGTAAAATTATGTTATTTTTTGCGTTTGTTTGTTGGAGTTTTGTTTGTGCTTGAAGTTTTGCTTTCAGAGGTCCTGCTGTTTTATCTATTTTTATCAATTCATCTTGTGAATATTTTCCATTTGGACTTTTTTTGCCTATATTTACGGCTCTTCCTCTAAAGTTATGAATGGTATAGTAGTGTGTTCCATTACCTGTGCCCGATTCCGAACCTGTTGTTTTAAAATATTCCACATTTATAATAGCATTTGCGCCTATTGCTTTTGCACTACTCATCATGTCATTTTTAGCAGCATCAGGCGAATCTCTTGAAGTACCGTAAACAACCCAATTTGATAACTCTATCGTTTCCCAGCCTTTGATTACTGGATCTTTGCTAACATATATACTGTCTGGAATTATATAGCCTATCATGATATTTTCATCAATTGATACATCTATTGCCGTATATCCTTTTGGCATTGCTTTTTGATTAAATGAAACTGGTATATTTTCACATATACGAAGGATATCTTCTTTGTTTATCAAATTTGAATAACGAAAATAATAATCCTTTCCATCGCTTCCATGT
>JAFGWQ010000114.1 GCA_016937075.1 Campylobacterales bacterium
TAGCTCTCCTTTGAATGAAGCATCAAAAACTTTGCTATCCGCAATCAAGCGGATCCCTGCTATCAAAGAAGTATCCTCTAAGATCTGCAGCTCAACAGTATCACATTTAAAAACCTTAGCTAAAACATCTTTGATCATCCCAAGTATCTCTTCTTTTAATTCAAACGGGGTATAAAGAGTTATTTCACACATCTTGCCGGCAAATTTTTCGCGTAATGAACTGATCTCTTTTGTATCACTCTTGGACAATGCATGCAAAAACTTATCAATGCGCTTTTGATGCAATTGCTCATCACTTATCTCTTTTAATATTTTTTCACTGTAATACAGACTGAATTCAAGACTTTTTTGATAAATCTCTTTTTCAAATTTTTCCCGTTCTTGCTCAATGATCATACTTTGTTTTTCAAACGCATTTGCGATCTCTTTATTGGTCTCCTTCATTAAGAGATCTTTTTCGATCAATGCCTGTTTCCTTGCCTCATCTAACTCTTTATCACGCAGATGCCGAATCTCTTTCATATTATTCTTGTGACGCTCTTCATCTTGAGCTACACGCTTTTCTCGCTCTTCAAGGTTTTCGAGACGCTTGGCTATCATATCTTCTCTTGCTTGTATAATGCGCCTTAGAGGATTAAAAAATAACCTATAGAGAATATATAGAACAATGAAAAAATTCAGAACTTGAAAAAAGAAAGTCCACCAATTAAACATGAAAATTCTTATTTACCGATATAGTCTAACAAAGGATTTGCAAAAAGGATGATCAGTGCTATTACCAAAGAGTAAATAGCCACCGACTCAACCATTGCCATTCCGACAAAAAGCAGGCGCGTAATATCATTAGCAGATTCCGGTTGCCTTCCAATGGTTTCGATTGCTTTTGTGAGTGCATCTGCCTCACCTTTTGATGGCCCATAACCGCCGATTGCGATCGTTAAACCGGCTGTAATGATCGAAACCGCAATAATTATTGTCATACTATCCATTTTCTTCTCCTGTTGTTGATTTGATTTGTTCGGCTTGTATCCCGCCTATAATAAATATATAAGTCAGCAATCCGAAGAGATAAGCGTGCAATAAATCTCCTACAATACTAAGCAATATCATAGGGATCGGCACCAAAAATCCAGCCAGTGCAATTAAAATAGCAATGATCATCTCCCAACTAAGCATATTGCCAAAAAGCCTTATAGCCATAGCAAATATTCTCGAAAAATCACTAAAAAGATTAAATGGAAGCAATAGTAGCGAAGGTTTGATATAACGTTTTAGATAATTTTGCAATCCGCCAAATTTGATACCAAAATAATGAATGGAAAAAAAAGCGATTGCAGCAAGTGCGGCTGTTGTACTCAGATCCCTTGTAGGATTATGAAAATAAGGAATCAAGGAAATTAAGTTCATTATCCCGATAAAAATCCATAATGTGCCTATAAACGGAACTAAAGTCCAAACCGGAATGGCAGCAGAACCTTCAAGAGTGCTTTTTATCGCGACAACTATCCGTTCAGCAAAAAGTTGCATTTTTGTTGGCTTGGCAACAGAAAGGTTGTTGCTGATCCAAAGAGAAATAAAAAGCAAAAAAAACATAATTGCCCATGTAGTTACCACAGTATCGGTAATTATAATATCTAAACCGATTATTTCAAATCGCCATACAACTTCTGGGAAAATATATGTATTCAAATTTATCTCCTCCCATTCATGGATTTAGCTATAATACAATATAGAAGTTTTAATAAAGATAAAAGATAAAGATGAATGGAACCATAATTACACTCAATTCGACTGTTTGCGATATCTATTTCGAAGAAGAAATCCCATCTATCTTTGAAGTCCTTATGCTTAAAACAGAAGAAAGAGAACTTTATTTTGAAACACGCAAACAACTTGATGATCATCTAATTAGAGCTGTCGCTTTAGGATATATGCAGGGTGTAAAAAAAGGGATGCAAGTCCAAAGAACCCACAAACAAATAACTATTCCCGTCGGCAAGGAGATATTGGGCAGGGTTTTTGATACTTTGGGCAATACAATCGACGACAAAGAGGGAGAATTTTCACAATCGAAATCTATATTTCAACCATCAATGGCAGTCTCGACACAAAGTGGCAATGTCCAAATCTATGAAACCGGTATCAAAGTTATTGATCTGATGGCGCCATTTATTAGAGGAGGAAAGGTAGGGCTTTTCGGAGGAGCCGGTGTCGGAAAGACAGTTTTACTCTCGGAGTTTATTTTTAAATCGATTTCACTTCATCGCGGAGTTTCCGTCTTTGCCGGAATAGGCGAACGGATCAGAGAAGGACACGAGCTTTATACACAAATGGTTGAATCAGGTGTTATGGACAAAACAATTATGATATTTGGTCAAATGAATGAAGCCTCGGGCATCAGATATAGAGCCCCGTTTACAGCTTTGACTATGAGTGAATATTTTAGAGATGATGAGCACAAAGAGGTATTGTTGCTTATCGATAATATTTACAGGTTTATTCAAGCCGGTCAAGAGATCTCTACACTGCTAGGCAGAATTCCTTCACGCGTGGGATATCAACCCACACTCTTAAATGAAATCGCCGAACTTGAAGAGAGGATTGCGTCAACAAAAGAAGGCTCTATCACCTCTGTACAAGCTATATATGTACCTGCCGACGATATTACCGACCCTGGTGTTGCTTCTGTTTTTACCCATTTGGATACTTCTATTATACTCTCTCGCAGTTATGCATCAAAAGGGCTTTATCCTTCTATAGATCCGCTTGCATCCCATTCTAAATTACTTGATCCGACAAACGTAGGTGAAGAGCATTATCGTGTAGCAAAAGAGGTTAGAGAAATGTTGGCAAAATACAAAGATCTTCAAGATATCATTACAATGCTTGGCATGCAGCAATTAAGCCACGAAGACCGCTTGATCGTCACAAGGGCGCGAAAGCTGGAAAAATTTCTAACACAACCTTTTTTTGTAACCGAATCATTCACTGGAAGATCTGGCAAAAGCGTTTTGCTCTCTGAAACGATAAGTGGGTGCAAAAAGATCATTTCCGGGGAACTGGATGCAATTGATGAAAATCGGTTTTACATGATCGGAACAATAGATGAAGCCGCTCTTTGATCTACACATCATAACTCCTGCGGATATAAAAATAATAAATAATGTCTATTTTTTTAGAGCCGAAGACAAAACAGGTTCCTTTGGTATATTGCCAAGGCATATTGAATTTCTGACGATCTTAGAACCGTCCATAGCAATTGCTCTTATAGAAGACAAAGAAGAATATTTTGCATTTAATGGCGCTATACTCTCTTTTAAAAACAA
>JAFGWQ010000115.1 GCA_016937075.1 Campylobacterales bacterium
ACTCGCTGACAAGTTTTGCCAATATACCTTTTCCTCCACCATGAATGACTTGCACCTCATGCAGGTTATGTACCAAAGCATCTGATATAAAGCGGTCCAATGTATCTATGGCTTCGTCTCCAAACATACCAATAAGCTTTATGGATACGGATGCCCCACCCTTTTCAACACTTGATGTTGCTTTTGGTATTTTTGGTTTAGGCAAAGGAGCCGTTTCATGGATCTTTTTGAGCATTGAAAGTGGCACACGCATTTTTAGGCCATCGACCTCTATTGTTGCATTGCTCCCGCCTATAACCAAGAGATCGCCTTTGTGTGATCGATATTTGATCCTATCTCCGACTTTTAAAGGCTCTTTGGCTTTATCTTCGATAATATCGGCATCTTTTTTTTGACCTTTGGCTTTGAAAGCTTCATTAAGTAATCTTCTGCTCTCTTGAGACTCTTTTGCCCTTGCAGCATCTTGGGCTTTGGATATGGCTTCTTTATACGCAAGCTCCAGAGCATTTGTGCTACTTTCATATTTTTGATTGAGATCAATTTCAAGCTCTTCTAGTCTTGCATATTTTTTATCAAGTTTAGCCTTTTCAAAATCAAGAGCTTGGATCTTTTGACGCATTTGACTTTCTAACATAGTAGAGCGTTCTATGAGTTCATTTAGTCTCTCTTTATCCTCCCCATGCACTTCTCTGGCTTTTGCTACTACGTCTGACGGTATACCGTATCTCTGGGCTGTTTCAAAAGCGTAGCTTTTGCCTATACTCCCTTGCAAAAAAGTATAAGTAGGCATTCTCTTTTCTTCATCATACAAAGCAGCTACAAGCTCGACTGATTCATGTGATGCCATCAAAGATGCCAATCTCTTGTGGTGGGTAGTAACTACAAAAACAATATCTCTTTTGGCCAATGTATCAAGGAGCACTCTAAACAAACTGGCAGCTTCATCACTATCTGTTCCTAGCTCTATTTCGTCAACTCCTACTATAGCATTTCGTTTATCAAACAGCTTTGAAAACTCCACCATCCGTCCGGCAAATGTAGATATATCATTTTTTACACTTTGAGGGTCATCTATAATAGCTTCGATATCACTAAAATGACCGACAATAGTTTGCGATATATTACAAGCAAAAGGAAGCAGATATTTACTCATATATACTGCACCTAATATAGATTTTAAGAGCATTGTCTTACCGCCGGCATTGACTCCGGTGACAAGCAAAATATTTTTATCGATACTGAGACTTATTGGTTTCGGATTTTCCAGTGCAGGATGAGAAAACTCGCTTAAAACTATTTTATTGCCCTTTTGCGGCAATACAAACTCATAATCTTTTGCTCTGGCAAAAAATACTCTTGCTTGATAATGATCAAATCTATCAAATTCTCTATTTATATAATTGAAAAATCTTTCCCATGTTGAAAAAACAGCCGAAAACTCCCTACAATAACGCAATATAATAGTCTCTTTTTGGCTCAGCAGAGATGCTTCTTTGGCTTTTAGATCACTGAGTGATTGAGGCAATATATAAAAAAACCCTCCGGCACTCCTACCAACTACGCTAGCTTTAATGGCACTTGAAAATCCTCCGCGTACTAGCAGTGTCTCTTCGTCATTTACGAAATGGATTTGCGTGTCAACTAAGTATTCTTGAATATTTTTAGCACGTAAAATATTTTGCAAAGACTCCTTTATGGCTTTTTTGTTGCGAATGATTGCCTCATTGATACCAAGTAATTCATCATCTTTTTGACTATTGATCTCACCCTCATCCGTAAAATATCCAATGATTGTTTCGATCTCTTTTGGCACTTCGATAGCGCCGATCCACTCTTGCAGTAAAAACGGCAAAGAAAGTGCTTGAAGTGATTTGAAATATTGAATTATCTGTATAAATGCATACATTTCGCTTAGAGATAATATGGCTTGTTTTTTGAGGCGATTGAGCTGAGTATTTAAAGGCGGTATAGGTTTAGGTGCCGAAAATTCAATAGATGCCAGCGACTGTATATAACGATAATGCCTTGCTGTATCACCTTGCATAATAATAGATTTCGGTCGTGCCAAAAATTTTTCAAAACTCTCTACATACCCCTCGAGATCAAGTTTTTTTATCAAAGAGGAGTTTGTCATAGACTTACTGATTCTCCCCGCGGATCTGGTAGGTAATATCTCCTGCACCGAATGCTACGATTATACCATCATTGTATTCGCTGATCACGTGTCCGTCTTTGATAATTTTGACTATATTATCTTGCTTGGTCACGCTATCTGCCATCAGTGGGTCATACTGCATCAAAGCACCTTTGAGATCGATCTCCACAGGTAATTCTCCTGCTGACCAAATAGGAAGCACCACAAGTCTATCCACACCTTCAAAACACTTTACAAATCCTTCTAGATTGTCCATAGTACGGCTATATTTATGTGGTTGCCAAATGACACTCAGAGTAGCAAGACCTCTAAGCTCTTTATATATCTTTAATGCTTTGATGGTAGCTGCGATTTCAGTAGGATGATGTCCATAGTCGTCAATTACCACGCAATTTGGTTGATTTTGAACTATATCAAATCTTTTTTTGATCCCCTTATAAGCTTTGAGCCTATTGCGGACATTTTCCGCATCTTCACCTAGTTCCAATGTCGCCAATATCGCCAAAGCAGCATCAAGGGCTATATGTTCTCCTATCCCAAAAACTTCAAACACACCCAGATCTTTGAGTGTAAATCTAGTATAAGGTTTGTCATCAACAAGTACATAAGAAATATTGGTTATATCCTTGGATGGATACAATCGAACCGCATCTATATCCAAGCCGCCCAAAAATTCATCTTCGGCATTTATCACTTTAATTTTAGCCAATGACAAAAAGTTTCTATAGGCATTATAAAATCGCTCTTCATCATACTCGTAATACTCCATATGCTCGGGCTCTACATTTGTTACAATTGCCAAATATGGATTGGAGTTTAGAAAACTTTCATCACTCTCATCTGCTTCAAAAACTACTTTATTATTGTTATACTGTCTTACGTTTGAGCCAAACTCTTTACTTATTGCACCGACTAGGGCATTAGACTCAGGCAATAAAGAAGCTAACATAGCTGAAGTTGTACTCTTTCCGTGAGCACCTCCAATTGCATAGACTTCTTTGTCTTTTAGTATAAATTTCAAAGCCTCTTTGCGTGAAAAAAGCTCAATTCCAAGAGCCTCAGCTTCAACATATTCAGGATTATTTTTACGGATTGCAGCTGAGTATATAACGATATCTGCACCATGTACTGCATCTTTATGATGTGGTATAGTAATCTTTGCATGAAAATTTGTAGCTAGATCATTTGTAATCTCACTTTGTCGTATATCAGATCCCGAGATCGTATGTCCGTCATTTGCTAAAAATTTAGCGAGTGCTGAAAGGCCTATACCGCCAATACCGATAAAATGTATCTTCATCTATTTTCCTCTCTTTTTTCATCGAGTAGTGTTTTTATGCGGTTAAGAGCTTCTTCGGTCTGTGTTTCATCATACACAAGAGCAAGCCTGACATATCCTTTGCCTGCTCCTTCTCTACCCAAAAAAGAGCCGGGCAATACTTTGACATTAAAATCTTTATAGAGTTCTTTGGTAAATTCGAGCTCATCGTCCACTTTTAACCACACATAAAATGTAGCTTCGGGCACTTCTTCGCCCAAAATCTCTTTTGCTAATTGAAGATTGGTCTTGTATTGATCTCGAAAAACATTTACATGCGATTGCTCGCTCCATGCAGCAGCAGCAGCTACTTGCAAAGGAAGCGGTGATGCACACCCGACATATGTGCGATATTCTAGATACTTTTTCAATATCCCAGCATCACCTGCTACAAAACCGCTGCGAAGCCCTGGGGCTGATGAGCGTTTAGATATCGAATTGAGCGCAAGAACGTTTTTAAATTCCCTGTTGCCTGCGGCTATAGAGGCATTCAATATGGAAGGCAATGGTTTATTCGTATATAGATCAATATAGCATTCGTCATTAAGTAACACAAAATCATATTTCAAAGCCAGCTTAACCCACTCTTGCATGCTTTCAAAACTCATCACAGCGCCTGTCGGGTTATTTGGAGAATTTAAGATCACCAAGTCAACATCATTTAGCATGGGCTCATCAATTTTTGGTAAAAAATGATTCTTTGCTTCCAACGTAAGATATCTTGCCTCTGCTCTAGAAGCAATCGCGGCACCTTCGTATATCTGATAAAATGGGTTTGGAAATACCATTACTGTGTTTGGTTTATCATGAAGCAAAAATTGAGGAAAATTAAACAATACTTCTCTGGTACCAAAAGACGGCACTATCTCCTCGGATTTTAACGAGAGATCAAAACGATTTTTTATATAACTCAGCATTGCATCTTTGAGATAATCTTCACCGGCAGTTTTTGGATATTTATTTAACAATGATACGCTATTGCTTAAAGCTTCCTGGATAAACAAAGGTGTATCAAATTGCGGCTCGCCGATTGTAAGGCTAAGCGGAGAAAATTCGTCATTCGGAGATATATCGCTCAATAATACATTAAGCTTCTCAAATGGATATGATTCAAATTGCATTTATGTCTCGTTTTAGAATATTATATCGAAATTGGAGTTAAAAAGTAACGATAAAAGCCGTAGAAGAGATAGAGCTGCGCACTTTATCAAGATGCGATCTTGCATCTTGTTTATCGGCAAATGGACCTACAAGAATTTTTGTGCCTTTATGAGTTGATACCATTCGATAATCAAGCTTTGTGCTTTTTATCTTTTTGATCAATTTGGGATTAACCGTCCCTTTAAAAGTTCCAACTTGTATAAAATGTTTGTATGTGGCGACTTTTTCTTTGGAATCAATGATAGTGCTATCTGCCTGGCTTTCGGTTTTATCAATACGTTCGTCATTTGCTCCATCGCCAAGCCATTCAATGATCTCAT
>JAFGWQ010000116.1 GCA_016937075.1 Campylobacterales bacterium
CATAACCCCATATTATAGTTCCAATAATAGTTATAACAGAGTTTATTAAAACTTTTACTGGCCAATATTTTTTTGCAAGCTCTTCAACATTATTCGGTGCAATACGCATGTAATTGTGTTTTGCAAAAAAGATAGCTTCTCTGTCGGAATAAAAATCTAATATGGATATAATAATTGGTATGACAGTAATTAAAGAACCGCAACGACCAAACCATGTATAGTTATTATGTAATTCGCTTAGATAGATTGAACCAGCAAAAATAGGAATGAGCAAAACATATAAAATTATTTGTAAAATTTTCATTCATTACCTTTAGTGTTTAAAATAAGCAATAAAAAATCCGCTCAATAGTTTTCAATTGCTCTCCTTCGGTTTGTTAGGATTAAAGTTGCTTAAGTACATTAAATCCAACCTTCCAAGCCTCATAATTTGCATTTAATGCTGTAGTTACGCTTATTTTTGATGGATCATATCTCACCTCGGCATTAAAATTAAAGACTCCCCAGTTTATACTTTTATCGGCTTGATAGCCTAGCTCTACAGCTCTATTCTTTAGTTTTTCAATATTGTGAATATGTTTAGGTTTCTCATATTTATGTATATACGTTTTAAGTGTTTTTTCTACAAATTGAAGTGAATGCCAAGCAGATAGAGAAGCATTAATATTTGAACCCAAAAGTTGTTCACAACTTACAATCATATCTGATTGAGCACTAGACAACATGACAAGATCTTTAGCTTTTATTTCATGAGTAGTTTCAAGACAAGTCACCAATATAGCCTGAAGTAAATTTTCTGTAGAGCTATCTAATTTTTCTCTCACGTAATTTGGAAGACTTTCTATGCAATCAACAGCATTTAAAATACGTTTATCTTTAAATTGATTTTTTGAACTTATAATCGTAATATGGCCAACAATCATTGGGGGTTTGCAACGATAAATTGCGCCATTAATTGAAATAGGAAAACGACTAGGACTAAAATCGACTTTTAGTAAATCACCATATCTTTTCTCATACCATAGGTGGATATGGTTTGAGAGGTTGAAGGCTGTGACTGGAAAGTCAACAGACTCTTCTTTAGGATTAAACAACGGACCTGACTCATGTAACTTATTAAATATAAATATAACAGCATTTAAAGGCCGAGCATGAATTGGTTTATTGTCTTCTTCTAATGAGCGATCTGCCTCTAAAATAAGTTCTTCAAACTTATTTGAACTAAGTTCCATGCTATCTCCCATTTGATTTAAAGCCTAACTATTTAATATTCTGCATTTTATACAACTAAAACTGAATAATTCATTTTATTTGACTCTAATAGTTAGTATATATTAAAACCCTTTCATGATAATCCCAAAAAGATATTCTACATCTTCATCTTCCAGATAAAGCGTACTATCACTATTATATAAAGATATTAATTTATCCAGATGTATGCTGGCAGCATATATGCATTCTGGATGAGCAGGTAAGAAAGCATGCATCAAAGAAACATCAAGCGCAAGAGTTTGTTCGCAAATATAGCATGTTTGTGGCTGATAAAGTCGTCCTTCAAACTTAAGAAGCTTGATATAGCTTTCGCAAATTATGCGTTTTGGATTTTGTTTGTCCCATTTTTTTGCAGCGTCTAGCAGCAAATTGAAATAAAATGGATCGATATCCCCGGTATCTCGCAAATGAGGAGCAAAAAGGGATATGAAATTGTGCCAAATAAGCAATCTGTTTTTATCATGCAGCCAAGAGAATCCTATATGAGAAAGACCTCTAAGCCGCGTCATGTAACCGCTACCTTCGCCTTCTATCTCATAATCTATTAAATGCCCTATTTGTAATATCGAGTGCCTGGCTCCAAAAAAACGATAATAATGTTTTATCTCATTGGCAGATATGATCAATGCTATCATATCCTCATTCTTTGCTTTTTTAAGATCTAGTACAAATCCTTTGATATTTTTTCCTTAGTCAAAAATTTATTATAAATTATAGTAGAAATCATCTAAATAATCAGCAAAAACGGTCAAAATTGAATTAAGCATATTTATAATGACTTTTTAGTATAATGAGCCCCACTTGAGCAGGTTTTTCGTATGACCTATCACAAACAAACTTAAGGTTGGCTTATGCAAGATTTATTTACCTCTTTTAGAGACAATTGTGGTTTTGGATTACTAGCTTCGATAGATAATATTCCTTCACACAAAAACTTAGAAGACGCCATTATGGCACTCTCTAGAATGATGCACCGCGGGGCTATTGCAGCTGATGGCAAAACTGGAGACGGAAGTGGACTTTTGCTTTCAATTCCTAAAAAGTTTTTTGCCAAAATGGCTAAAAAAGACGACATAATATTGCCTGAAACTTATGCTGTCGGTATGATTTTTGGTACACAAGAGTCTGATTTTGATGTTATCAAAGAGGTGTGTAAAACAAACGACTTAAGGGTTATCTATACTCGTGCTGTACCATTAGACAAAGATGCGCTTGGGGAGCAGGCGTTAGAATCATTGCCGATCATTAAGCAAGTATTTATAGCACCAAATACACTTATGGGAACTCGCAGATTTGATGCTTTGGTATATTTGTCTAGAAGAGAGATAGAGAATAAACTGAAAGATAATAAAGATTTTTATATACCGTCTTTTTCAACTTCTGTTGTCTCGTACAAAGGTCTTGTTATGCCAACCCATATCAAAGAGTTTTATAAAGACCTGGCCGATAAAGATTTTGAGATATCTTTTGGTCTTTTTCACCAAAGATTCTCTACAAACACCTTGCCAAAATGGAAATTAGCACAACCTTTCCGCATGATAGCCCACAATGGAGAGATTAACTCAGTAACTGCGAATCGTTTCAATGTAGCATCAAAAAGCGAATTTATACAAAGTGATGTGTTTTCTGATGATGAACTAAAAAGATTATTGCCTATTATTCAAGATGGCATGAGTGACAGTGCAAGTTTGGATAATTTTTTTGAATTTTTGAGAGTAAATGGTGTTGATTTTTTCAAAGCAGCCAGATCTGTTTTGCCTGCACCTTGGCAAAATGCTCCGCACATGGATGCCAAACTAAGAGCATTTTATGAATATATCAGTACCTGTTTTGAACCGTGGGACGGTCCGGCGGCTGTGAGTATGACTGATGGTAGATATATCGGGTGTGTACTCGATAGAAATGGACTTAGACCGTCGAAATATATCATTACAAAAGACAGAAGACTTCTTATCGCTTCAGAATACGGTGTGCTTGATACTCCAGAAGAGAATATCATAGAAAGAGGCAGACTCCAATCGGGTGAGATGATGGGGGTCGATTTGAAATATGGTACAGTTTTGAAAAGCCATGATATAGATGTTTATCTAAAAAATCGTGAACCTTATGATAAATGGCTCAATGAAAATATGACTTATCTTCAAGAGCATATAAACGACCCTTTTTCTACTATTGATATACCTCAAAAAGAAGAGATGGAAGCCAAACAGAGGTTTTTTAATATCACACTTGAAGTGCAAGAACAAGTTTTTGAATCAATGATGATAGAAGGCAAGGAAACGACTGCTTCCATGGGAGATGATACTCCTTTGGCGGCATTTTCTACTACGCAGAGAAATTTTTCTGATTTCTTCCGTCAAAAATTTGCCCAAGTTACCAATC
>JAFGWQ010000117.1 GCA_016937075.1 Campylobacterales bacterium
AACCGTCTTTAATACTAACACAAAACCAACACCAATATCTATCCTTTTTGGGTGATTGATATGGTAAATGAATTATAGGAGGAGTAATAATGGATAACTATAGTCAATTGGAACGCCAATTGGGGTATGTTTTTAATGACAAGCAATTGATTATTGAGGCTTTAACTCATAGAAGTTTTAAAAAGCCTTATAATAATGAGCGGCTTGAGTTTTTAGGAGATGCGGTACTTGACCTCATCGTAGGCGAATATCTATATAACAAATTTAAAGATTCAGACGAAGGCACACTGTCAAAAATCAGAGCATCACTTGTCAACGAAAGCGGATTTGCACTTTTGGCAAAAATATTAAATTTAGGAAAATATATATATCTATCACTTGCTGAAGAAAACAATGAAGGAAGAACCAAACCTTCTTTATTGTCCAATGCATTTGAAGCTATAATCGGCGCTATCTATATAGAAGGCGGGCTTGAAACGGCTAGAAAAATAGTTATAAAACTATTGGAAGAATGCTATCCGACCATCGACTTGCAAACCCTATCAAGAGATTACAAAACAGCTCTTCAGGAGCTAACCCAAGCCAAATACGGCGTAACACCTGATTATGAGCTTGTACGTGCATTTGGACCTGACCATAAAAAAGAGTTTGAAATATCTCTCACTCTAAATGGCAAAGAGATAGCCACAGCACAAGGAAAAAGCAAAAAAGAGGCTCAGCAAAAAGCTGCCAAGAGTGCTTTGGATATATTACTACAAGGCAAATGATATGAATACTTTTGGCAAAAAATTCACAATGACCACTTTTGGCGAGTCTCATGGTGTGGCTTTGGGTTGTATAGTAGATGGGGTTCCGGCCGGATTGACAATTGATGAAACATTTATTCAGAGTGAATTGGACCGCAGAAAGCCAGGCAAGAGCAACTTGGAGACAAAACGCAAAGAAGGTGATAAAGTATCTATATTGTCAGGGGTTTTTGAAGGTAAAAGCACAGGCACTCCAATTGCTATGGTCATATATAATGAAGATCAAAAAAGCAAAGATTATGACTCGGTAAAAGATCTTTTTCGTCCAGGCCATGCTGATTTTACTTATTGGAACAAATACGGGATCAGGGATTACAGAGGCGGCGGACGAAGCAGCGCTAGAGAGACGGCGGCTAGAGTAGCAGCAGGAGCTATAGCAAAATTGATGCTTGGCGCAATTGGCATCAATATCCAAAGCGGCATCAAAGCAATAGGCGAAATAGAGGGCAAGACGAATGATTTTGAATATGCCAAATCAAGTCCTATACATGCCCTTGACAAGAATTATGAAGATAAACAAATCAAAGCTGTCACATTGGCAAGAGATGAACACGACTCTATAGGAGGCAGTGTGCTTACCATTGCTACTGGTGTTCCGATAGGCTTAGGACAGCCAATGTACTACAAATTGGATGGTGCATTAGCTGAAGCAATGATGGGCATAAATGCAGCCAAAGCTGTAGAAATCGGCGAGGGGGCAAAAAGCGCAACCCTCAGAGGTTCACAAAACAATGATCCTATAAGCTCACAAGGTTTTGAGAGTAATAAGGCTGGTGGTATCTTGGGGGGAATGAGCAATGGCGATGCCATAATAGTAACAACCCACTTTAAACCGACACCATCAATATTTCAAGAACAGCACACTATCACCAAAGATGGAACTGAGACTATATGTTCACTCAAAGGCAGACATGACCCATGTGTTGCCATCAGGGGGAGCATAGTGTGCGAAGCTATGATGGCTTTAGTACTTGCAGATATGGTGTTGCTCAATATGGGAAGCAAAATGGAGCATATAGAAAAGATTTATCGTTAAATTTCTTGTAGAGGCCGGCTTATGTGCCTGCCAAAATCTAACCGTCAATCCCTTTAACTTTAAAACTCTTACGATGCACCTCACACCTGCCATGGTTGCAAATGGCGTCTATGTGCGCTTTGGTGCCATATCCTTTATGTTTTTCAAATCCATACTCTGGATACTGCATAGCCAACTCTAGCATTATTCTGTCTCTTGTAACCTTGGCTAATATACTAGCTGCACTTACTTCGAGGATTTTTTCGTCTGCTTTTATCATGGTTGTTATGCCTTGCACACCGAATGTGCAATTTCCGTCAAAAAGATAATCATATTCGGGCAAATGATGTATAATCTCCAAAAGTCCTTGCCTTAAACATGCGGATATACCCATATTATCAACCTGCCCAGCATCAAAGATAACTATATGATATCGTGAATTTTGAATAATTTGAATATAAATTTCTTCTCTTTTTTTTTCTGAAAGCTTCTTGGAATCCATTATGCCTTTTATCATTTTATATAATACTACCCCTGCGATCACAAGCGGCCCAGCCAATGGCCCTCTGCCTGATTCATCTATGCCACATAAGAATTGTTTATCATACATTAACTATTTTCTTTATTTTATTGTATATTGATTTACCATTTAGAGTTATACTTACATTGTTGCAAGAGTACTGCATACAAGTCTTTTTACTCCTTCCTTGTTTTGATCCGTTTCACAGTACTTTTTAGTGAGACGGATTTTATCCTATAAATTTACCTTGACTGCGTAGATCAGCTTCCATGATCTCTATTTCTCGATGTCCGTTGTGTACAATTTCGGAATCTACACTAAAATCCAGTTCGCTATTGCGTCCCTCATAAGGCACATGATTCAATATTGTTTTGATAGCATTAAGTCTTGCTTTAAATTTATCTACGCTGCGTATAACTGTCCAAGGGGTCTTGATAGTATGAGTGCGCTTTAACATTTCATATTTCATAAGAGTAAATTCATCCCATTTTTCTTGCATCTGCACATCAATTTCGCTCAATTTCCACTGCTTTAAAGGATTGTGCTCTCTTTCTAAAAATCTAGCATGCTGCTCTTCTTTGGTAACAGAGAAATATATCTTTACAAAATAAAATCCATGATCTACTAAGTCAGCTTCAAATTGCGGAACACTTTTTATAAAAGTTTTATATTGTTCTTTGGTGCAAAACCCAAAAACAGGTTCAACCATCGCACGGTTATACCAACTTCTATCAAAAAGCACCATCTCTCCTCCGTGTGGAAATTGCTCCACATATCTCTGAAAATACCATTGTGTTTTTTGCACATCAGAAGGTTTTCCAAGAGCGACTACTCGATAATGCTTCTCGTTCATATATCTAGTGATCCTACGAATTGCTCCGCCTTTTCCTGAAGCATCTCTGCCTTCTATAAGAACGATCATTTTTTTCTGATGTTTTTCCAAGTGATCTTGTAATTTAATCAACTCGACTTGCAAAGGTTCCAACGAATCTTCTTGTACGGCATATGAGTATTTTTTAAATACCTCTATTTTATATGCCTCATCTTTATTAAATTGTTCTAAAAATTCATTAAATTCCACATATTCCTCCTATTCAAATTTATATCCAATACCCCATATAGCATGAAAATATCCGAGTTTACCTTCCGGATCTATCTTTTTTTTGAGACGGTTAATTGCAACATTCATGGCATTATAATTGCTACTTTCTGTTTTGCCTTGCCACAATGCATTGTGTAAAACTTCTCTGTTTATATTTTTGCCTGCATTTTGTATCAAAAAAGAGAGCAGGTCACTTTCAAATTGTGTCAAAGTTATATCATTATGTCCAATTGAAACTGTTTTTTTCCTACAATTTAAAGCGATCTCTTTGTATTTAACAATATCGCCTGCTGCCAATGCTCCACTCCTTCTTAGAAGAGCATTTACTCTAAGGATAAACTCTTTTGGTTGAAATGGTTTTGTGATATAATCATCGCCACCGCTTTCAAACCCATCTTCTATATCAATTTGAGTATCTTTGGCGGTCAAAAATATCACGGGAATTGTATAGCCTTGTTCTCTTATATGAGAGACAAATTGGCTACCTTCAATATTTGGAAGATTACGATCAACAATAAGCAGTGACGGGCTCTCTTCGTCCAAAAATTGTATTACATGCTCAGTCGATAAAAAACCTGTAGTCTTATACCCTTCCTTATTGAGTAGGTACTCTACAAGCTCCAATATATCTTCTTCATCTTCAATAACCAAGATTTCTATCTTCTCTTTTTGCATACATAGTATTATACAAGAAAAAAAATATCATTTGCTTTCGCTACCCGCTAACCAATATATCTTTTGCGTTTACTTTCCTTTAGCAATGACAAATCTGTCACTATAAAGCCATCAACACAATTACCAAAATCCTTATCATATCCAAAGTCAAAAAACTTTACCCCGCCATCTTCGCATACTTCACTGTATTGTTTATAAAGTGTAGGTATTGTATAACCCATCATTCCTAACTTTTCTTTGAGCATTAGTAAATCTTTTTTATAATCATTGTAAACAAAGATAGATTTGCATCTTTTCTTGGTTTCCAATGATATTTTGTATGGATATTTATGCGTCACAAGCAGTTCGTTTGCACCGAAGTAATGGCTATAAAACTCTATCATCATACCTTTTGCTTCGTTACTGAATGTGTCGCTCAAGCTTACGGCTCCAAAAAGATAACGAATCTGTGGTTGCGTTTTTATAAAAGCTCCTATTCCTTGCCATAGATAATCTAGCGCTCTGCTATTCCAATATTTTGGCTGCACAAAACTGCGTCCAAGCTCAATGCCTTGAGAGATATAAGGATCAAACTTATTGTCAAAATCAAAAAGTTTGGTAGTATAAAAACCTTTTGTGCCGTATAATTCCAATATATCTCTACCGATGCCGATTCTGTACGCTCCTGCAATTTCAAGTGCATCATCATCCCACACTATTAAATGTTTATAATACATATCAAAACTGTCAATGTCTCTTTTTTTACCGCTACCCTCGCCTACTAAACGAAAGCTAAGTTCTCTTAGTCTGCCTATCTCATTTAATACACAGTCTTCTATATTATTAGAATAAAGCAGTATGTGTTTATCATCAAAAGTCTTACCAAGCATTGTGGCATTCTTTAAAACTTTTTTTAGTTCGCTCCTTGATTCTGGAGTTGCTATAATATTTTGAGTAAGGAAAATATCTTTGCCGCCTTTGGCTATGCGATAAAAATGTTTACGAAGCAGTTTTACACTCTGTTTAGAAGATAGGCCGCTTAAATTATATGAGTCATAAGATATTGATTTGCCTATTTTAAAATCAATAGTTTTTTTATAGGATTTAAACATTTCATGAGGCAATGTTGCAGTTGCAAAAGAACGATTAAGCCATGAAAGCATATAAAAAGTTTTAGAATTTTTTGCCCTAATATATATAGGCAATATCGGGGCTCTTGTTTTTGAAGCGATTTTTAAAAAACCACTTTTCCATGCAGTATCTTTGATTCCGTCAACTCTTGCTCTACTCACTTCGCCTGATGGAAATATAATAACTGCTTTGCCTTCATCCAATGCATCATAGATATTTTTTAGTGAATTTTTGTCTGTTTTGTTTTGCACATTATCAACAGGAATTAAAATATCTTTTAGTTGATCAAATTGATTTAAAAATGAGTTTGCTACTATCTTGATGTCTTTACGTACATCTTTGAGCAAATGAATGAGAGCCAATGCATCCAATGCACCAAGGGGGTGATTTGCAATGATGACTACTTTTCCATAAGGTGGGATATGATCGAGTTCTTGTTTACGAAGCCCTATGTTTATATTAAAATGATCCAATACAGCCTCTATAAATCCAAATACTTCTTTATTCGCATTGACTTCTAGAAATGTATTGATCTGTTTTTCGTGGAAAAATGCTCTAAGTGAACTAAAGAGTATTTTTTGTAATTTTTCAGGGACGATCGAGAGCTTAGGATAATGATGAAGCATATAATTTTCTATCTGCACTTGCATAGTATTCCCTATTTGAGATATACCATATCATAAGCTAGAAAAGAAACATTTTGATAACAAAAAATCAGAAACCAAAATAGATATTTTATTTGATATTGAGAATAAAATTTGCTTTAAATAATTATATACCAGAAAAATAATACTAGCTACTTCGATTATCTACACCCATAGTCAAATAGCCTACTGTTGCGCCGTAACGATCTTTATAATTGGATTTAATTATTGGATCAAGCTTCTCTTTGATGTTTTTATGTATATCGCACCAATCACCTGCGTGTTGAAAATTACTCATGATATACATCCAGCCATTTATATCATCAACTGCATGCAGACCCGTTGATTCTGCACCGGCTGGAGCTGAGAGAATGCGTGATAATTTATGTGTATCAACATTATAAGCCCATAAAAAATTATTAACATGACGATTGCTATCTTCACCTATAAATAATGTTCGAAGTTTTTCGGAAAATTTGATATTATCCGGATTGCCTATTTTGTCAGGATTCGAAGTATTGCCCAGATGATCCTCCGGTATATCTTCTCCCACTAATAATGCTTTGGTATCCGTAGGAACCCACTTACTATCAATAATCTTGCCGGAAGTATCTCTTTGCCGACCCTTTAAATTTAATGCCATAACGGCACCTGATCTTATAGCTTTTTTTAGAGCTATTCCGGACTCTTTATACCAACCATTTCCACCTTCCACCATCGAATCTTGGATATATGATAATGAAGAATATGCAATTTTATCTTTTATATTTATAGTAGTTCCTTCCATTTTCGTAAATGCCATGCTGCCGCCTTTTAGCGCGGCATAACGATGAGTTTCCAAAAATGCAGCCGCTTTTTCCATACCATTTTTAACCCTGATCCAATTGGATTTACCACCAATGAATATTTTAGTATAACTGTTATCATTTGGATTTACTGTTTTTACATCCAAGATATCTTGTGGTTTCAGCCTATTAATCATGTCTTCTATTTCTGCCGATGAAGCATGACCTAGATTGATCCAAACTATTGGGAAAGGAGGCATGCTCGTATCTACCTCAAATCCGCTAGTTAACTTCGCTACATACAGTGTTCCCGATGATAAATCCTCTTTTTTATCTGCGACAAACATAAACAATCCGCCATTTGTCGCGTCATCACCCATCAGTACAGTACGCATATCAGGCATCACCTGAACTAGTTCATGAGAAATCCTGCCCATGCAATAGTGCTTTTTTATACTGCCGGTACCGTCAGGATTTACTGTAACTTCCGGTATATGACCATAATGATAAGGATTGGCTCTGTTTTCATCACCAAATAAATTTTTACTATAGGCACGCATCTGTTTGCCTGACTCACTATCACTCATATCAAATGCATCCGGCTCATATTCTTCGCTTGATAGATGCGTATTCCATGGAGATAAACTAGCGCCACAAGTCGTCCATAACCCATGCACATTTGATGTATCGATATTGTGATATTTTACCAAAGTAAGTTTGCCTGTACTTTGATCTTGGTCTAATGTAAGTACGGCAATCGGTGATGGTACTTTGCCGTAAACATCTTTGCCTGATAAACATCTTGTAACATATTCAAATTGAACAACAGCAAAAACAGGCTTTCCTTTTATGTTTGGTATATTAGCGTCCGATATACTCAACAATGATGAACCATCAGGTGCATCAGAAAACATTTGGCGCTCCTGACCGACAACAGATCTATCCACAATGGGTCTATTGTAGATATCAAAATTACCGCCGGCAACTATCCTGCCGCCATCTCCACCAGGCACCAAATCACCAGTCACAAAAAGTGACTCAAATGCTAAATTAAATGATTTTTTTATACCGTTTGCAGTTTGAATATCCAATGCGGATTGCACTAGCGTCGTTGCCATTTCTTCTGGTTTCTGCAATGACGGTGCTTGCATATCGATAAATGAAACTGATATGGTATTATCCATAATTGATTTGTCAAGTAAATCTATTTTGGCAGACAATAAATATGAAGGTGAACATATACCAAATGGAAACAATGGTATACCACTAAGTAGTTTCAACAAGGTCCTGCGCTTGTCATCAGGTAATCGCGCCAAATCAACGGTGTCATTTTTCATTTTTATATCTTTCGCAGTCTCTTTAAAAGGGAATATAGATCTATACATAATTTAGAGATAAGATAATAATACCATCTGATTAATTCTCTAATTTGAAGCTAAGCTTCAAATGAGGTCTTCAGCATATATCTCTCGCGACTAGTCGCTTTTTTGAGACCCCCATTTATTCAGAGGTCTCAATAATAAACTCAAGAGAGCTTGTACCCTACGCCCCACACAGGAGTAAAATAATGTTTGCTATCCAGTGGATCTATTTTTTTCTTGAGACGATTGAGTGCTACATTGATAGTCTTATCATTGAAATTACCGTCATCCTCCCATACTTCATCACGCAAAAAATTACGGCTTAGTGTTTGATGAGAGTTTTTGATAAAAGTGATGAGCAACTTAAATTCCAAATTTGTCAATGAAACAGAAGAGTTGTCAACATTTAATTCTTGCTTTTGACAATCAAGAACCATATCTCTATAACGTAATTTATTATATTGCGTAATCCCGCTTCGTTTGAGTAATGCTTTGATACGGGCAACCAACTCTTGCGGTTTAAAAGGCTTGGTCATGTAATCATCGCCGCCAGATTCAAAACCATCCAAGATATCTTTGTCGCCGTTTTTTGCTGTCAAAAATATAACCGGTGTCTCATATCCTTTGGAACGTAAATATGATACAAACTGGCTGCCTTCCATATTAGGAAGGTTCCTGTCTACTATCAAAAATGCAGGATTTTCTTCTTCAAGGAATTGCTCTACATATTCTGTAGATAAAAATCCCGTAGCCTTATATCCCTCTTTTGTCAGAATATACTCTATGAGCTCAAGCACATCTTGCTCGTCTTCTATGATAACTATTTCGATTTCGTTGGATCTATTTTTTTTCATCGTAAACCTCATATGTTATAAGTTGATCAATTACTGTGACAACTATCATATTGTAAATTTGCCATGCATGCTGCACGATCTGCTATTTTTTCTATTTTTCTAATAAGAGCAAGTGCTTGAAAATATTCCTGAGAAAGTTCTTTTGCGTTTAACATTTCAACAAAAAGATCTTTTTCTATAAGTGAATATATATCATCGGTCTTGCTCTCTTCCATATTTGCCTTGACACACAAATCCTGTGCTACGTCTTTCTCTTCTTGCGCAAGCATAGACACGGCACATTTTAATGCAGCCAAACTTGCTTTTTGCAACAAAACAATATTAGTCATTATAGCGCCTAAACGCAAATCGCCATCGGTTTTAACTGGGAAGTTTTTGAGAAAACTTTTAGTATTTGACGCTGCCCTTACATACTCATTTGTCATTTTTAGATAAGAAATTACATTTTTGAGATCTTTTGCTTCGGGAGCAAATAACGCCAAGGTAGCAACAATCTCTTGATCCACAATGCGAGCTTCATCTTTTATGCTTGCAAGACTATCTTTTGCTTCTTTAAACTTAGAGTAATCTCCACTTTTTAAGCCATCGTATATAACTTCATTGGCCTTAACTATTTTTTTTCCTATTATTTTCATCATTTCATTGATGCTTATTAATTTCTCTTCATATTTTGTCAACATATCAACCAAACCTCCCTGTAATATAGTCTTCTGTCTGTTTTACTTTTGGATTTAAAAATATAGTTTTTGTGTCACTATATTCAATGAGCTTGCCTAGATGAAAAAATGCCGTATAGTCACTCACCCTTGCTGCTTGCTGCATATTATGTGTGACTGTTATTATGGTAAAATCTTTTCTAAGTCTCAACATAAGTTCTTCTATCTTCTCTGTTGAGATAGGATCAAGTGCCGAAGTTGGCTCATCCATTAATATCACCTCTGGTTTAACTGCTATAGTTCTGGCGATACAAAGCCTTTGTTGCTGCCCGCCGCTAAGTCCTGTTCCCGGATGTTTTAGCATATCTTTGACTTCATTCCAAAGACCGGCACTTCTAAGTGATGTCTCAACCAGCTCATCACATTGGGTTCCTTTTTTTACTATCCCGTGTTTTAGCGGCGCGTATGCTATATTTTCATATATTGATTTTGGAAATGGGTTTGGCTGCTGAAATACCATGCCGATCTTTTTACGCACACTTACCTCGTCCACATCATTGTCATATATATTTTTGCTATCTATGACGATCTGCCCATCTATCTTCACGTCGCTTATGAGGTCATTCATGCGGTTAAGGCATCTTAAAAAAGTTGACTTGCCGCAACCCGAAGGTCCTATCAGTGCTGTTATATTGTTTTTATAGATATCCATGGTGATGCCAAAAAGTGCCTGTTTTTGTCCATACCACAACTTGAGATCATCAGATATGACCTTGACCTCTTGATTAATATTATCTTGTTCTTCTTTTAATTTTACGTTAAATTTCATATTTTTTACCACTTTATTTCATATTTTTTTCTCATATAGATTGCTGCTGCATTCATAGTCAAAAGCACTCCTAAAAGTATTATAATAGCTCCACTTACTCTCTCCACATAAGCGCCTTCAGGCATGCCTGCCCATGTAAATATTTGAGCCGGCATTACTGTCGCAGCCTGAGTAAAACTAGTTGGAATATCCGGAATGAAAGCGATCATACCTACGATGATAAGAGGCGCTGTCTCGCCCATAGCTCTAGCTATCCCTATAATAGAGCCTGTCAGGATACCAGGAAGTCCAAGTGGCAATACGTGATCTTTGACAACTTGTAGTTTGGTAAGTCCCAATGCATAAGCAGCTTGACGCACACTGGCCGGTACACTTCTAAGTGCTGTTCGTCCGCTTACAATGATAACCGGCAAAGTCATAAGTGCCAAAGTCAAGCCACCCACAAGTGCAGAAGACCTCGGAAGGCCAAAAAAGTTGATAAACACAGCCAGTCCCAATAGCCCAAACAAAATTGACGGTACTGCTGCGAGATTATTTATATTGATCTCTATTATATGAGACAGCCTATCATCTTTTTTAAACTCTTCTAAGTAAATTGCACTCATAACTCCAATAGGAAATGCAAATGCTATACATACCACGATAGTAAATATAGAGCCGACCACAGAAGATAAAAATCCGCTATTCTCAGGTATCTTAGAATCACCGGTAGTGAGAAAAACTGTATTAAATTTTTGATCTATTTTGCCTTGCTTTTTCAATTCTTCTACGACTATTTTTTGCTCTTCACTTAGACTATTTTGGTGACCTTTAAGATATTGATCTACCTCGTCATCGGCCAAAACCCATTCAGTTTGCACTTTATTCATCACCTGTGGGTTCAATTCTACATATTTTGGCATATCCCTATACCATGCACGGCTCACTAGCTCATAGTGATTTTCATCAATTGCATAAGAACTATCAGCTATGGTGTCTTTATTATAAGTTACAGGCAATTGTATGTACGTTTGCCTAAAAGAAGGTAAGCCTTTGCTAATAATATCTGTAAAAAAAATAACCAAAAAAGCTACAGAAACTAGCAATGCCGATATTGCAATGGATTTAAAAATCTTATCTGAAACATGCCGTCTCTTTAGTGTCGGGTCATAAAAAGGATTGTTATTATTCATAGATTACTCGATTTATATTTTTCTTTGAACATTCTGATTGTATAGACGCTGATTACATTTAATATAAGTGTAAATATAAATAACGCCAATCCAAGTGCAAATGCACTTAGTGTATCCGGTGAATTAAATTCACTATCCCCTGTCAATGCATCAACTATACGCACTGTCACTGTTGTCATGTCTTCAAGTGGATTGAAGCTCAAATTAGCTCTCACACCTGCTGCCATCACGACTATCATTGTTTCGCCTATAGCTCTGGAAATTCCCAGCAATACAGCTGATATTATTCCTGGCATAGCAGCTGGCAAAACTATAAACTTTATAGTTTCAGATTTTGTCATGCCAAGTGCCAATGAACCTTTTCTCATATGATCAGGTACGCTTGAGATGACATCATCGCTCATTGAAGCAATGATAGGTACTATCATGATACCCATCACAAGCCCAGATGCTAAAGCATTATTGAATGACGCCTCTATACCAATTGACGCAAAGAGGTTTACGATAAATGGGGCTACAGTAATAGCTGCAAAAAATCCATACACAACCGTTGGGATACCTGCTAGTGTCTCAATAATAGGTTTTGCTATATCTCTTGTTTTGCGTGAAGCATACTCTGAGAGATAGACAGCTGTATATACACCTATGGGTACTGCAACTATGATGGCAATAGTGGTTATTACCAAAGTACCTGTAAATATAGGTACTGCACCAAATTTTGAATTTTCAATACCCGGTGTCCATTCGGTACCAAACATAAAATAGACTATACTTTTTAATTTAAAAAACTCAATCGCTTCAAAAAGAATGGATAAAAGTATCCCAAATGTAGTAAGTATAGTAATAGCAGTAGCTACTATAAGAGCATACTCGATGAGTTTCTCTGCTATGGCTCTTCTTTTATTGTCCTCTGTTAATGTTGACATATCTGCTCTTATTTAAGCTCGCCGGCTATTAATGGTTTTTTAGCTTTGACATCCGCTATCATGGCTTCTAATTTATCTTTTGACATAGGTACAAGTCCAAGTTTTTTTAGATTTCCTCTTTCACCTATCATCTTCTCACTCATAAATAGGTCTATATATTTATCGATAGCCGGAACTGTAGCTCTTCTATCATTTTTCACATAGAAAAATAGACTTCTGCTGATTGGATATCTACCCTCAGCAATAGTAGCAGGTGTTGGGGCTGCGCCATCGACTTGGGCAGCAATGATTTTATCACTATTCTCTTCTAGGAAACCATAACCAAATACACCGATAGCATTTTTATCTTTTGTCAACTTTTGAACGATAAGGTTATCATTTTCACCACTTTCTACATATACGCCATCAGTTCTAATACTTTTAAATTTATCCAAACCATTTGCTTTGTAGAGATCTTTATATCCCTTGTCCACTACATGCTCTACAACCATCTCTTCGAAGCTGTCTCTTGTGCCTGAACTTTTTGGCGGTCCATAGACGATGATCGGTTTATTTGGTAAGCTTGCATCTATCTCATTCCAATTTTTATATGGATTGTCTATCACGCTCTTGCCATCTTTTGACGGAACTTTAGCAGCTACAGCCATAAAGATTTGCTCTCTAGTAAGTTTCATAGGTGTAGCACTTTTGTCTTGAGCAAGCACTATACCGTCATATCCGATTTGGGCCTGCGTGATATTTGTGATACCGTTTTTCTCACACTCAGCAAACTCTTTTGCTTTCATTTGACGTGAAGCATTGGTGATATCCGGAGCATCTTTGGAAGCACAAAACATCTTCATGCCTCCGCCTGTTCCTGTTGACTCAACTACGGGAGTCGGTACTCCACTAGTTGCTCCAAGCTCTTCGGCTACTGCTGAAGCGAATGGATATACCGTTGAACTTCCTACCATTTTTATCTGATTTTTAGATTTTTGAGAAGATGTAGTGTTTGTAGTATTGGTATCTTGAGCTGAATTGCTACCACAACCAACAAATATTAATGTACCAATAGTTGCTAAACTTAAAAGAGATTTTTTCATCATTATGTCCTTCGTTATTTTGATGTGGACATTTTAAAAGAATTTGATTACAAAATGATTACAAATTAATTACATAAATATTACAAAAAAGTTACAAAAAAAATTATGTTCTATCATATGATACATGGTTACTATAAAAGGCTTATCCGTCAACAAGCCTTTTATAAAATTTTGTAAATATTATTTTGTCATCAAATCAAGATTTGTAAGCTTTTTGTGTGAAAGTACATTTTTTATAGATGCTGCTCTGGTTGTTTTTGACAAAGGAATAAGGCCAAGTCTTTTTAGATTTCCTCTTTCTCCTATCATTTTGTCATTCATAAACATTGCTGCATATTTATCAATAGCCGGCACTGCTGCTCTGTGGCTGTTTTTGATATAAAATCTCAAACTTCTACTGATTGGATATTTACCGCTCGCAATCAAAGCTGGAGTCGGTTCTGCACCATCAATATTAGTACCAATGATTTTGTTTTTATTTTCCTCTAAAAAACTATATCCAAATACGCCAAAAGCATTTTTGTTTTTAGTGAGTTTTTGAACGATCAGATTATCATTTTCGCCACTGTCTATCCATACACCGTCTGTTCTAATTTTGCTATATTTTTTAAGTCCGGCACCATGATAAAGACCTTTAAGTTCACCTTCTTCTGTAAAATGCTGCATAACCATCTCTTCGAAACTGTCTCTAGTGCCTGAACTTTTTGGCGGTCCATAAACCATGATTGGTTTATTTGGAAGAGCCGGATTGATTTGATTCCATGTTGTGTATGGATTTTTTATAACGCTTTTGCCGTCGCTTGATGGAACATCAGCTGCAACTGCCATAAACAGCTCTTTTCTTGTAAGTGAGATGGGCTTATTGGCTTTCGTTTGAGCAAAAACTATACCATCATAACCGATGAGTGCTTCTGTAATATCAGTTACACCGTTTTGTTTACACATGGCAAATTCTTTTGTCTTCATTCTACGGCTTGCATTTGTGATATCTGGTGTATCCATTCCGTCTCCTGCACAAAACATTTTCATACCGCCACCGGTTCCTGTTGATTCGACTACCGGAGTCGGCACCCCGCCTGTAGCTCCAAGCTCTTCGGCTACTGCTGAAGCGAATGGATATACTGTTGAACTTCCTACCATTTTTATCTGATCTCTCGCTTGGCCGGCTACTGTTAGAAGTGCCATAAGTGTAAGGCTCATTGTTGTTTTTTTCATATTTCCTACCTTGTATAAAATTTGTACCGATAATTTTATATTGATTTAATAACTAAATAGAAACAAATAGGTTACAGTATGGTTACAGATTAGTTAGTAGTTAGATAGTTGACGGTTACGTGAAGTTGGCATTCTGGGTTGTGGCGAGCTTATCGAACTATAAATAGGGCAAATATTTAATAAATCAAGCTCTTTTACTCTTCGAGAGACTCGGGGCTCGAGGCGAACAGGAAATTCTGCCTTCCGCCTTTTACCTTCATCCTTATTTAATATCCAAACACTGCTTTCAAGATAAAGAAAAATGCTACCGAAAGCACCATGGCTACCGGAAGCGTAATGATCCATGAAAGAATGATAGGTTTCATGAGGTGCCAATTTGCATTGCGATTGATCATGCCTATGCCGATAACAGCTCCGACCAAGATATGAGTTGATGATACAGGAAGTCCCATCTTGGTAGCTACCAATATGACTAGAGTAGCACCAAGCTCTGCAGCAAATCCAGTCACGGGAAAAATCTCAGTAATACGATGACCTATAGTATTGATGACCTCTTGACCTAAAAACCAAAGACCCGCAACTAATGCTACGCCAAAAGTAATCATCACAGGCAACGGAACAGACGCTTTTTCGCCAATATTTCCGGTAGATAATATATCAATGATAGCAGCAAAAGGCCCGATAGCATTTGCAATATCATTTGCTCCATGGCTAAATGCAAAAGATGATGCAGTAAGCACCTGAAGCATACTAAACAGTCTCAAAGTAGCTTTATGCGGAGTATCGCGGTGCATCTCTTTAACTATAGCATAAGTAATGCCATATGCTAGTGCAGCAAAAGTTGCCAATAGAAAAATTGCTTCTATTCCGTCAAATTTGATACTAGTATGCTTCAGACCTTTAAATAAAAGCGTACCGCCTATGGTAACTACGGCAAACGCAGCCACTAAAGGAGCATGAGTGCGAAGAGCATAAAAAGCAGTAGTTTTTTTCTGCATATTTGAGAGTTTTTCAACTAACTTTTCATGCTCAACTTTTTGCTCTTCGGTGGCACTAGCTTCATCAAATCCTTTTTTGAGAAGTTTAAGTTTTTCTATTTTGGCTTCCAATTTTTCATTATAGTCCAAAATATATTTTTTGAGATACCAGTAAATCCCATATGATCCTATACCGCCAAGAATAGGAGAGATAATCCAACTGATTACAATGGTAACTAATTGATCCCAGCGGATCAAACTAAACACACCGCTACCCTCAGCCATAGTAGTATATCCAAGCGCTATACCGCCACCCAGTATCCCGCCTACTATAGCATGGGTTGTAGACACCGGCAAGCCTTTGATAGTAGCAAATAAAAGCCATAAAGCCGAAGATAGCAAAGAAGCCATCATAACAAATGCAAGAAGCATAGGGTCAAAAGACATACCAGAAACGTCAACAATACCTTTTTTGATAGTATCTGTCACCTGAGCACCTGCAAGCATCGCACCGCTTAGTTCAAAAATAGCGGCTATGACAAGGGCTTGTTTGACTGTAAGTGTTTTGGCTCCTACACTGGTACCAAATGAGTTGGCTACATCATTGCCTCCGATATTGAATGCCATAAAAATACCAAATATCGCTGCAAGCAAAAATATAAGGTGAAAATTAGCCAGATAACCAAAACCCCATATGATGAATGAGATAAACGAGATGGCAAAAATACCGCCAAAAAATAGATTGTCGCGCGAAAACACTCTAGCCTCCAAAAATTGATAACGAATATTATATAAAAAAATTATTACCAAAATGTTACCGTATTGTAACCAAGAAGAGGATTAAGCTTTAGATACCCGAATAAAAAGGTATCTAAAGAAATTATAAAAGGAGTAGGATAGAAGGTATAACTTAGACTATAATTACCAATTTACTTCTGCTGTTAGCATGATAGAATCGGTATCTGTAGTTTTTGTACCACCGGCATCGGTAACATCTGTTCCCAAATAGTTAGCTATAAATTCAACATTTTTGTTATATTTGTAGCCCACGCCTGCTAGTGTTCTCTCTTTTTCTATCCCTGAATCAAGCTCAAAACTGTCATAACGAGCTATTAACCCAATTGTAGGGGTGATACGATATTCACCATTAACAGACCAACCATCGCCAGCATATGCTATTACGGCATCTTCGGTTTTGACATATTGAGCTGCTATCAAGAATTCCGGTTGATTATAAATAGCATGAAAACCATACCAATTAAAATCGTCACCATGTTTGGCATTGTCTGAATTCATTTGACCAAAGAATGAAACGTTAGCATATTGCAAATCATCTTTTGCTTTTTCTTTACCGGTTCCAAGGATGTGGCCAGTAAGTCTCCATTCACCGCTCAAGCCTTCGCCGTCTTCAAGTCCGTGATAGCCTTCACCATTAAATACTCCAAGCTCACTTGAGAAATATGGTGTTTTTGTCTTGAAATTGATACCAAGGTCAGCTGAATTTGTGAAGTGAGCACCATTGTCATCTTCAACAAAAACTTTTGAAATTGAACGGTAAGCCCATGAGTTATGCTCTTCGTAGTCAATCCAAGGTCTGTGAACTTGACCGATTTCTACACCTGTGTAAGGCAATATTTCATCGAGATACAAGAAAGCATATTTGAGTCTAACTTCCCAACTGTCTTTGTCAGCACCGCTTGTTTCTTTTGTGTTCTGGAAAGTATCAAGAGTAACTCTGACGTAATCTTTTGGATTTTCTTTGAAATACGCTTTGGTTTGTATATAGTTTCTACGTGTTTCAAACTTGTTTGTGCTTTTGTCGGCTATGTTATCGTCTTTGTTGACAAAACCAAGATAATTTGTACCGCTAAATTCAATTACCGGTGCTTTTGACTTGACTAGCGTTCCTGCCTGAATTGGTTTGGTCTCCTCAGTTTTTGCTTGTTTTGCTTCAAGTTCGGCTATTTTTTCCGCCATTACTTCCATTTGCTCTTTTAACTCACTGAGCTCAGACGCACCGCCAAATGATGCCATTGCCGCCACTGCTACTGCCGATAGTACGATTTTTTTCATCTTTTTCTTCCTTGTTTTATTTAAAGATGGTGAAAATATACAAAAAATTTATTACCATATGGTTACAAATTAGTCATTGATTTATAGTCTCTGGTTTTTAGTGCTAAATACTGCACTGACGGACGTACAGATTTGCACCACCTAAAAACTAAAAACTAACGACCAAAAACTAATAACTAATTTATGCTATCATTACACCTATGAAAAAAATCCCTACCCAACTAGCTATCATCGGTCCTACGGCATCCGGCAAAAGTGCATTGGCAGTGCGTTTAGCCAAAGAGATAAACGGGATCGTGTTATCTCTTGATTCTTTGTCTATCTATAAAGATATAGATATAGTATCTGCCAAGCCTACCATACTAGAAAGGGAAGGAATTGAACATTTCGGCATAGATATATTGAGTCCAAACGAACCTTTTGATGTAACCATATTTATAGAACTTTACAAAAAAGTCTACAATGAGGCATTATCCAACAACACTCCTCTTATCATCGTAGGAGGAAGCAGCTTTTAT
>JAFGWQ010000118.1 GCA_016937075.1 Campylobacterales bacterium
CACCAAGTACTAATATTTTTTTCATAATTTTTTCCTTTCATTTTATATATAATAATTTTAAATTGTTAAAAATATACTATAACATTAATTTTAATGCTATAGTATAAGTTTAAAGATATTGTGCAGGAGTAGCGTTGTTATGCCGCTCTATCGGCATAACAACAAATTAGAAGAAATTATTTTTTGATCAAATCGCTTCTAGGGAAAACAAATACGCTATCCCTCTCTACTGCAATATTTTCTTTGTCATCGACCGCATATGCCCTGATTTTTACAGGAATCGGCACATCTTTTCTTGCATCATTGGCAAGCATTTCATGTGTTTCAAGCACTACAACGCTCTTTTTCTTTTTGCCGGCACCTATTTTAAACGGTTCTTCCGGTCGAACAATTTTGATCTTATCGTTGCCGACTATTTCAAAATAATATGTATGTGCTTTGCTGTCAGTATTTGTGAACAAGAAAATATAATCATTCTCAACTCCTCCATTATCTAGCACCTTATATAGTCTTGTTGTTTTATTTACATTTAAAAGCATATTTTCTTTTTTGCTTCCCATTGCAAATAGTGCAATCAAAATTAAAGTAAGTGCAACAAAATATCCGATTGTTTTGGCTCTAATATAACTTGTTTTACCTTCTTGTGCAATAGTCTCTTTTTCGCTTGACCATCTAACAAGACTTGGTTTGCCTAAAGCCCCCATTACTTTTGTACAGGCATCTACGCATTCTAGACAGTTGATACATTCTAGCTGCATTCCTTTACGTATATCAATATGCGTAGGACATACGGTTACGCAACTTTCGCAAGTAGTACATTCTGCATTAGGTTCAACCGCTAAAAGTTCTTTTTATTTGTTATAAAGCTTGTGTCTCTCCGGTCCGCTACCCTCATAGATCTCCCCGCCTCTATGCGGGTCATATATAGCCATGACAGTATCTTTGTCATACAATACTGACTGCACACGGCTATAAGGACATATGTATACACAAAAATCCTCTTTGATAAATATAACATCAGCTATCAAAAACAATGCTAATCCGGCGAGAAAGCCGATAAGCACCATATGCTCGCTTGGATTTGCAAGATAAGCGAAAAAGTCTTCTGGTGGCACGAAATACCATAAAAAGTTAGCTGCCGCAACAAATGACAACGCAGACCAAATCAAAATTGCCACTACTCTTTTAAGCTGATTTTCGGCCTTGCTCATGTCCGGCTCTTGCTGCTTATTAGAGATTCTTTTTCTAAGTCCAAGCAATTTTGTCTCTATCAGATCTCTATAAATTACGCGAAAGATTGTTTGAGGACAAAACCATCCGCACCAAGCCCTACCGCCAATAGCGGTTAGCGCAAAAATGCCCAAAAAAAGCAACATAAGCACAAAAGGCATAAGATAAAGCTCTTGCATATCAAATGCTATCCCGGCAAGATGTAATTTTTTCTGATCAAAATTTAGCAAAAATATATGGTTGCCGTTAATAGTAATCCACGGTATACCAAGCCCCATTATCGTAACAACGACATAAGCCCAATATCTCTTAACACTATACGGTATCCATCCCTTTAGATATTCCTTGCCTTTAACCTTTGGTTGTGCGGCATCATTTGTAGTTGTTGACATTTCACTTTCCCCTTTGTATTGTGATTTATATTTTCAAATGGACAAATAATCAGTTTATCGTGAATTTGCTTAGAAGCTTGCGTTTTGTCTATAGACACAAAAGAGCCATTAATAATTTCTTTAATACCCCTTGAATCTATATAATCCTTCAGCGAAGTCCTACTAACCTGCAAGGCCCTAGCTATTGCACTTACACTTTGACCGTTTTTGAGCATATTTACGATTTGAGTATAACTAACATCAAATTTAGAATATGATTTGCTTCCTTTTGGTCTGCCAATATATCTCGACTGTGCTTTTTGGGCTTCTCTTAGATCATTTAACAGAGGAAGAATATCCCCGATAGGTGTCAGTTCATTTATATGCATACCCAAAGATGCTACATAAAGCGTAACATCTCTGCTCAAAAAACAAGTAATGATTTTTACAGCTTCATCTGCAAAATTACTTAACGATGAAAGTGTTGCCACTATTATGATATCGTTTTTTTTGAGTCCATGCACAAATTTTTCAAACTCTTCTCTTGTTTCAACAAAACGATGTTTGGCTGAATACTCGATAACCTCTTTGTCTATTTGTATCATTTGTGTTAATGCAAAAGTGAAAATAATTTTTTGCTGCTCAGACAAAAGCAGTGATTGCGGTGCTTGTCTCAGATATGCATATACCATCTATTCCCCCTTTTAAACATTAAAAACCATTTTACTCTATCTGATGATAAAAGTCAATAAAAAAATGAATATTTTCGTGAAAAATATCTTTTTTTCGTCATTTTATACTTTTTGCTTTTTATGTTACAATACCAAAAAGAACTATTTCAAAGGAAATACGCGTGAATCTTACACATTTAGATGAGAATGACAAGCCTAAAATGGTTGACGTTTCAGACAAAGAGTCTACAACGAGGATAGCAACCGCTAGCGGCCTTATCGTTGTGAGTCAAGAAGCTTTTGATGCGGTCATTAGCAATAGTGCAAAAAAAGGTCCTGTGCTTCAAACGGCGGTCATAGCAGCAATAAGCGGCGCTAAACGCACAAGTGACCTCATCCCCATGTGCCATCCGCTTATGCTCACCTCTATTAAAACCGATATAGAAGAATTGCCAAAGCTGCCAGGATTTAAACTAAGCGTAACGGCTAAGCTCCAAGGGCAAACAGGAGTTGAGATGGAGGCATTGACAGGAGTAAGCATTGGATTGCTTACAATATATGATATGTTAAAAGCGATTGATAAGTCCATGGTGATCGGCCAAATTCAACTAGAAGAGAAAAAAGGAGGAAAAAGCGGTGATTTTAGACGATAATACACCACAAAAGCCACAAATAGAATACCCGACCCAATGGGGATTTAAAATTATCGGCACAAGCAAAGAAGAGCTTTTAGCTTGCATCAAAGAGATTATGGCTGACAAAGAACATCTATGCTCTTGCGGCAATGTTTCAAGCGGTGGCAAATTTCACAGCTATAACGCCAGCTGCGAAGTGGCTACCAAAGAGGAAAGAGATAGAATTTTCAAAGCATTTCAAGACCATCCTTCTGTAAAAATAGTTATTTAGCCTATGACAGAAATACTCAAATCCATAGCCCTGCAAGCAGGAGAGATCGTCAAAAAAGGATTTGCTGCATCCAAAGATATTTCACACAAAGGCGTAGTGGATCTTGTAACCCAATATGATGTACAAACCGAGCAGTTTCTAATACAGGAACTTAAAAAACATTTCAGTGACTATATGCTTATAGGTGAAGAGAGTCATGATGATACAATTGTCTCATCTGGCAAAGCTATATATATAGACCCTATAGACGGGACTACAAACTTCATACACGGATTGCCTCATCTTGCTATTTCCATTGGTATTTGGGAAAATTCTATTCCAATCGCCGGAATCGTATATAATCCTATACTTAATGAAATATTTTGGGCACAAAAGGACAAAGGAGCATATTGCAATGGAGTAAAATTATCCGTAAGTCCTCAAAATACTCTGCAACAAGCACTGATAGGAACAGGCTTTCCGTATGCCAAGGTCAACAAAGGTATAGAGTATGAATGGGTTATAAAGTGCATGACAAATCTGCTGCCAAACATCCAGGATATCAGACGATATGGCGCAGCGGCACTGGATCTTTGTTATTTAGCACAAGGTAAATTAGATGCATTTTATGAGATCGATCTCAAGCCATGGGATGTAGCGGCCGGCATTCTCATATTGCAAGAAGCCGGAGGGCAAGTTAGCGATTCATCCGGCAAGCCGTATCACTTGGGAGCAAAAAGTATCGTTGCATCAAACAGTGCTGTACACGATTCTTTGTGTAAATACCTGTACCCTATCTAGTGGATTGCTTATCAAACCAAATCTGATGGATCAAAAACCAAGCTACGGCTACATCTATCATAACATCTGCGAAATTAAATACTGCAAAATCAAAACCGCAATGCCATGCAACGTAATCCACTACGCCGCCATGTATAAATCTATCTATCAAATTTCCGCATGCCGCACCTATAAGCAGTCCCGCTGGAACGGTATATTGTTTTAGATATCCCTCTTTAAAAATGAAAGATGCTAGCATTACTACCAATAAGACCTGTATCCACTTGAGCCAATCTCCTAAAAAATCCAGCATAGAAAATGCTACACCGCGATTATAATGAAGCTCCAATGAGATACAGCTGCTCTGCCAATCAAAGCCGCCCACAAATATGGATTTGATAAATTGATCTATCAAAAATATAGCAGATGCGACTATGACAAAAATGATCAATTCCCGCTTCAAGCAAGCGCCTTTGTAAAAAACGCCTGCGTTTCGTCCATCATCGCTTCTAATGCCTTTTTGTCTTTGCCTTCCAAGAGTAGACGAATTTTATTTTCTGTGCCAGAATATCGGAACAGGTGTCTCATGTTTGCTTTTTCTATTTTGTCGCATAATGCATCAAACCCTTCGAGGGAAGAGAGTTCTTTTTTGGAAGAAATTGACAAATTTACCAATTTTTGAGGATATGATTCATATGGATTAAATGCTTCGCTTGCTTTAAGTCCGCTTTGCACCAAATAAGCCAATGCCTGAAGAGCAGAAGAGAGCCCGTCTCCTGTTTTGGCATAATCGCTAAATATAATATGGCCGCTTTGCTCTCCACCGAAATTAATACCTTTTTCCTGCATCATCTCTACTACATGCTTATCGCCGACCGCACTGCGATAAAGCGCGAGCTCATGCTGTGCCAAATACTCCTCTAGTCCTTGATTGCTCATTACCGTAGCCACCATTCCATTGCCTTTGAGCGTGCCCTGTGATTTCAAATGAATAGCTAAAACGCCCATGAGTTTATCACCGTCGATCACATGACCCTTTTCATCAACCATCACGAGTCTGTCTGCATCCCCGTCAAGTGCTATCCCTACATCAGCGCGATATTCGACAACTGCTTTGGCTAGATACTCCGGATGCATGGCACCGCAATTTTCATTTATATTGAAACCGTTTGGTTCATTGCCAAGCACCACCAAATCAGCACCAAGCTCTTCTAGGATCGTAGGTCCGGCCAAATATCCGGCCCCATTGGCGCAATCAATGACAACTCTTTTGCCGGCTAGTGTTAAATGTTTTGGAAAAGAGTTTTTGATATGTACAATATAACGGCCGATAACATCATCTATTCTTTTGGATTTACCGATAGATTTTTCCACGGCTTGCGCTGAAGCTATCAACTCCGAATCATGAAATATTTTTTCAATAGCTGCTTCTTTTGCTTTGTCAAGTTTATTTCCTTCGCAATCAAAAAATTTAATTCCATTGTCATAAAAAGGATTATGGCTTGCCGATATCATGATACCCGCATCGCATCTCATATCTTCGGTCAAAAAAGCTACCGCAGGAGTCGGCATAGGCCCTATTTGTACCACATCAAATCCTACAGCTGTCAATCCTGAAACAAGAGCATTTTCAACCATATAGCCGCTTCTTCGCGTATCTTTTCCGACTAGGATTCTGTTTGTTTTGGAAATCGGCTTAAAATATATTCCAGTTGCCATTGCCAATTTCATAACATCAAAAGCATTAATTTTTTTACCTGCTTTGCCACGCACACCATCTGTTCCAAAAAGCAACACGCTAACTCCTTTTAATATATACTATTACATAATTTGGCAATAATTGTAGCCAAAATTTTGATTAAAACGCTTTATTCTAGCCCAAAACAATAGGTTTAATCAATATTTAATATTGCTTTGGATAAAATTCGCGAACTTACTATGTAACTATAGTTACCTATACCAAAAGATTAACATTAAGGAAAATGACATGGCACATCACAAGTCAGCAAAAAAAAGAATTTTGCAAACTGCAGTGAAAACTGAAAGAAACAGATACTACAGAACTAGAATCAAAAATATTACCAAAGCGGTTCTTGAGGCAGTAGCAGCGGCAGACAAGACAGCTGCAACAGAAGCTTTCAAAGTAGCAAACCAACAAATTCACTCTATGGTAAGCAAAGGTTTTATCAAAAAACCAACTGCTTCTAGAAAAATCAGCCGTCTCCATAAAATGGTCAACGCTATCGAAGCTGCTTAAGCAGTTTCGCCCAACTTCATAACTTTCATCCAAAGCATATATATATGTTTCAAGACAAACTTATTCCATTTATAGACAGATACAACGAGATTAGCACGCTTTTAAGCTCTCCTGATATCGGCAATGACATTAAACGCATGACGGACCTCAGTAAAGAACAATCTTCTATAGCTGCTTTGGTAGAAAAGGCCAAACACTATCTAGAAACATTGCAAGCCATCAATGACAATAAAGAACTAATTTTTGATCCCGAACTTGGAGAACTTGCCAAAGAAGAACTTCCGATGCTTGAAGAGACTCTGGCATCTTTAGAAGAAGAGATCAAGATCCTTATGATCCCAAAAGACAAAAATGACGATAAAGATATATTTGTCGAGCTTCGTGCAGGTGCGGGCGGAGATGAGAGTGCATTGTTTGTAGCTGATGTGTTTAAAATGTATATGCGCTATGCAGAACAGATGAAATGGAAAGTTGAACTCGTCAGCAGCAGCGAAGGTACAGCAGGCGGATACAAAGAACTTATTTTTCAGATCAAAGGAAACGGAGTTTACTCAAAGCTAAAATATGAAGCCGGTACACACAGAGTACAAAGGGTTCCTGATACTGAAACACAGGGTCGAGTACACACTTCAGCTATCACGGTAGCTGTCATTCCGGAAGTTGACGATGTAGAAGTAGACATCAAACCAAATGAGATCAAAATGGACGTTTATCGCTCTAGCGGATGCGGCGGACAATCGGTAAACACTACAGATTCCGCTGTGAGACTTACGCACATTCCTACCGGTATAGTTGTAGCTATCCAAGATGAAAAATCTCAGCACAAAAATAGAGACAAAGCTATGAAAGTACTCAAAGCCAGAGTTTACGAGCAAGAAATGCAAAAACAACTCGATGAAACATCTGCAGCGCGCAAACTTCAAGTTGGCTCAGGTGATCGTTCAGAAAAGATCCGCACATACAATTACCCGCAAAATCGTATAACAGATCACCGTATCGGGCTTACTATATATGCCCTAGATGATGTTATGGAAAACGGCAATCTAAAGCTTATAATCGATCCGCTTATCGCTCACGCTCAAGCCGAAGCTATCACAGCAGCAGGACTGTAAGGCCTTTTACATATCCCTTGCTAATCCAAATAGATCGCTATGATCTTGCACGAAGCTTTCACATCTAGCGCATATCGTTTCATTTCCTTTTTGAGGAAAGCTTACTCTGCATTCACTGCATACTTCAAAATGATGTTCTATGAGAAGCTCTGCGCGATTAAATGCCAAAGTTACCACATCAAAAACACTATCACTGCTAATGGCTTTTGGCTTACATACATCATCGCATATACCGCAAGCTATACAGCGTAGCGGCTGAAATAAGATCTTTGTCTTATCGCTGTTATATTGCAACGCTTTTGTAGGACAAAACTGGATACAATCCCCACAATTATCGCATGAAATAAAATCTATCTGTTTATGAGATATAAATGAGAATTTCTCTAATATCGGCTTTGGCGGCAGCTCTTCTATAGCCAGCTTAAGCGAATTTTGAAACACTGTGCGGGATTTTGGCAAACTCTCCTTGGGATCAAAAAGTTCATCAAATGACTCTTCATTACGCAACGTGTTGACATCTTTAACGAAAGAAAACAGAGCCTCTCTTCTAGATAATTTATTTTGCTCTTTGCTTATAGCGATAGACGGTTTATCGACAGCCTGTAAAAATCTATTTGCTTCATTTATATGCTCTTCTATGGTGACAGAGATCTTTCCGCTAAGATTCATATCGCATTCGCTGCAAAGCGACATATCGCAATTTACACTATCATGTCGCAAGCCAAGAGAAATGAAGTATTCACTATTAAATATACCAAGACAGGCATTATTATTTTTACACGAAAGCGTAATATCTTTTTTTATGCCCGTTTGCAAGACAAACACTGCCGGGTCGAAATCCGGATAAACAAATGTCTCGGTAGGACATACTCCTATACATGCCATACAACCTACGCATTTTGTGCTATCTAATGATATCCTTCTAGATGTTGATAATCCTATAGCTTCTGTCGGGCACAAATCTATACACTTTGAACATTCATTGCTGACATGCTCTATTCGTAAACAACGAAGCGACTCTATCTTGATGGCATTTGCTGGGCTAAGCAAGCTCATTATCTTCCTCGACATATAGGTTGCTATAATCATCCAACATAAAATCTATGCAAAAATCACACAGATCTTTATAGAACGGATTATCGCTCATCTCTTTAATGGCCAGTAAATATTGAGGAACCCATGCTAGCAGATGTTCGCGATAAAATTTTATTTGCGCTGTTTTATCTTGTTGGAGTATGAGGTTTTGCATAAAACCAAATTCAATAGCTAGATGGTCAGGCACATGTAAAGAAGATGCTGCAAGATTCAGGTCATACCCGTGATTGACATAAAATTGCATAACCGGGTTTTGCAATCCTACTAATATCTCATTTTTTGCATCCATTACTGCAGACTCAATAGGATGGTTGTTCATAACAAACAAAGAATGAAATGCCACGTTAAGCTCTTCTAGAAGTTTTTCTTCATTTGTATTTTGCAAATATGCTGTTGCTTCATTGCCTATAGTATGCAGCAGTTCTACATTGCCTTGCAGCTCATTAAGTAGTTTTTTGTCTATATGAGAGCTAAATATCCGTGATAAAAAAGCATATATATAAGCTCTAATTTTATTGTCCACGACAACTCCTGTATAAATTTGTTGTAGCATACCCCAAAATAGTTTAATCTATCCAAAAAATCGCTAACAAAACACAACATCTTGTGCATTATTAGTAATTTTACCTCCCCATATTGGGGAAGAAAAGTAGAGTTATAGACAACCCTTAAAGAAAGACTTTGTTGGTGGTGGCGGAGCTTCAAATGCAGTAGCAATTATGCTTTTATTGCCATCGCCAAAATCTCCTTTTACAGTTACCTGATCACGGTTAATGGCCGTTTCAAGTAATTCCGGCACTTCATGTCCAAGCTTGGCTAAATCAACTTCATAGTATTTCAAATCATCATGTACATAAAGTACAAGTTCCATTTTTTCTTTATCGCCAAATTCCCATTTTTGATTGCATTCACCTTCGCCGCACACGATACTCTCCATGCGGCAATCAGCGAACATACCTTGCTCGGCACACCATTTAGTGGTCAAAAAACCCTGTTTTTCAACTGTAAAATTTGCCTCACCAGAAGCCATATGCTCCTTGCTCTCTTTTTTACCACACCCTGTCAGCATTATTGCAACAAGAGTTATGCCAAAAATTAATCTTTTCATTTTGCTACCTCCGCTTTTAGAGTTTTAAGATATGCAACAGCATCATTGATGCTTTTATCATCGCTCATCATGGCCGGCATGGTAGATGTTCTCTTGCCTGTTTTTGCATCTACATTGTACCAGGCAAAGCCTTTGTGAGCATTTCTATTGTATCCGGCAACAACAACTGCATTTGGATCTTTAATAGATTCAGCAAGATATGCATTAGTTGAATATCCTCCTATATTATTTAGGTTTGGTGCCATAAACGGTGAAGCTGCTTGTTTTGTAGGACTCAAAGTGTGGCAACTCGCGCACATTGCTTCAACTTGTGCCTGACCTGCTTTTACGTCTCCTTGTGGTTTAGCGGTCAACTCTTTTACGAGTGCATCGCCACCTGCTTTGCCTTGAAGTTTCACAGCAAGCCAAGTAGACAAGCTTTTAACGCCGCCACGATTATATTTGTCGCCATCCCAGATAGCAAATGATACCGGCAGAGCACCGTATTTGCTTAAATCTGCTGCGCCGTCTCTAAGTTGTTTAGCTACTACGCCAGTCCATCTTTTGCTCTTAGCATCATATGTCATTTTCATACCAAACTTGTCACTTCCGTCTTTGAGCTCGGTCATAGAACGAAAACCTTCAGATATAAACGAGCGGGTATACGCATTTTTGCCAAGTTTATTTACTTTATCATTATAATTTTTTAGATCAGCGCCAAATGCATTTTTATTATGAGGGCTGATTTGATGCTCTACGTCACCATTGCCGTTTGGTTCATAATGAACACTTGTCGCTTTGGTTAAATGCACAAGTACCAGTCTTCCTTCACTGCCCATACCGATGTATGGCAATTTTTTCGGATCACTGAAGCTAACCGGCATTTGCATTGCAAAACCGTCCGGATATACATCAGAGACATTGCCGCTTTGTACACTTTGAGTAGGGTCGCTCCAACTTATTTTGAATGCAACGGCTGAATTGTTATAAACAGCAGACACTTGGGCAGTGATAGCCTTATTGTCTTTATTTGTTGCATTTGCTTTTGCATCGTTTAACTTAATGGTAGTCTGAGGATAAAAAATCACAGATACCGATTTTGCATTTTTCCAAATGTTATCAGATGGAGAAATATTTGCTACATTTATATTTGATACCCTTTGGGCATTTATAAGATTTTCTGCAGTCGCAGAAGCTGGTGTTTTGGCATATGTCGCAGTTGCCAAGCCAGCTATAATTAAAGATTTTATTATAGTTTTCATGCGTGTGCCTTGAAATGAATTTCTTTGGTAAATTTACCTTTTGCATAACGGCTATCAATTGGTGCCAATGGATTTGCACCTTTAGCTTTTGCTACATCTTGATAATAGTTAGCATCTAGTCTGAACATATCTTCATGATGATAGGCTATAAGCAGATCCATCAGTTCACTTTCGCCGGTTTTTGCTCTTTTATCTTTTTCTGCTTTGATAGTCTTGATGGCTGCATGCACATCTTTGCCAAATAGAGTCTCAAGCTCTTTCATTGGCACCCTTTGACTTCCTTCTATTATTTTGCCCTCTGCGTCAAATTTTGCCGGGGCTTCCGTAGGAGGAATATAATAAACATTTGGCTGTGTGCCGTAGTCACTTCTAAGCGGTAACGCAACTTTATATTTATGTACCAATTTGTGCACTTGTCCTTCTTCGTCGTCAAGGAAACCGACAAATCTGATTCTTCCTACACATTGCTGCGCACATGCAGGCGGCAACCCTTGCTCAATTCTAGGGAAACATAAGATACATTTTTCGCTCTTAGAAATTTTAGAGTTAAAATATATTTTTTTATAAGGACATCCTGCTATACAATAGCGATAACCCTGGCATCTGTCTAGATCCACAAGAACTACGCCGTCTTCATCTCTTTTAAATATCGCATCTCTTGGGCATGCACTCAGGCACCCTGGATTTGTGCAATGGTTACAAATTCTTGGCAAATAGAAGAAGTAGTTGTCGCTTGGAAAATTTCCTGCCCCTTCATCTTCATCCCAGTTTGGACCCCATGTAGGAGTGCTATCTGCATGAAAAGCAGCTGTTGGATTGTTTTCACGGAAATTAAATGTAGCTATCTCGTCATAGCTAAAATCCCAAGGCACACCGTAATCGGCTTCTATATTTGGGATAACTCCTTCTTTTAGATCTCCTGCCGCATCAAATCCGCCGCCAAGTTCCATCCATTTTTTTGGATATCCATCTCCCGGATAAGTCTCAACATTATTCCAATACATATATTCACGGCCGTTTCTGTTGGTCCACTGGGTCTTACATGCAACAGTACAAGTTTGGCAACCTATACATTTATTTAGATCCATAACCATTGCTAATTGTCTTTTTGACATCGATCTTCTCCTTACGCTTTCTCTATATTGACTGCGCCATCATACGCATATTGGTTTCCGTCCCAAAGACCGCCGAATTTCAGATGTCCCCATCCATCAGCCATCTCAAGGAGATTTAGTGAAGTTGGTACACACTCATTGTGACCTTTGTTGTATCTATACATATATGGCTCCCATCCATGCTCCATTACCAAACCATCTGGCGGGCACGAACTAGAAACTTTTGCCATAACATAAAATTCTCCAAGCGTATTAGAGACCTTGAGCATATCGCCGTCTTTTATACCTTTGATTTTTGCTACTTCACGATTTATGTGGCCATATGGCACACCGCCCCTTTGAAGTCTTTGCAGTATTCTACTTGCTTTATAGTTAGAGTGGATAGACCATCTAGCATGCGGTGTCATAAGCACAAACGGATACCTTTTTGGATCTATCGGTCTTATGCCTTCCATCGCAGTATTTGTATGTGCGCCCATTTTGATATATAGATCATGATCTACATAGAAAGTTTGTCTGCCTGATAATGTCTCAAATCTCTCAAATTTATATAGCATATTTTCAAAAGTATTATAAGGTCTGTCAGAATACAGTGGTGACATCTTGCCGGCCTTTTCGTTTAGCTGCAAGAATCCGCCTGCTTTGTACATTTTTTCAGCCGTCCAGCCTTCATATTGTTCACATTTTTCCAGCGCAGCGTCAATTGCCATTTTATCAGTTCCCAAATACGGCTCCATGGCAGCTTCTGATTCTTCGTCTGTATTTGTAAACTCTTTATATACTATCGACAAATCATGGAAACCTGGTTTTGCATATCTTTTATCATCTTTTACTTTGGCTTTTGAGATGTTTTCAGGTTTATTGGCTATCTCTTCTAATTTTTTAGCAATGAGCGCCATCATGCTCCACTCATCCATTGCTTCACCTACCGGCTTCATGTTTGCTACAGGTTGAGCCAAGTTGGTAAATCTATGATATCCCGGGCTGGTTCTTAAATCCCAAACTTCATAGTGTGATTTCGCTGGCAAAAGCAAATCAGAATAAACCGCTGTTTCGCTCATACGGTAATCCGAATAAGCAAAATATGAGATCTTTTTGAAAAATGCCTCACGATAATCAGAGCCTTTATTCCTTCTAAACTTGGAGTCTGCTACCACTAGACAAACTTCAGGCTCCCACCATGGTTTAGCTACATTTCCATGCTTGCTGTCATTGTTAGCTTTGCCTAGCTTTCCTTTTTCGAGCATTGCAGAGATAATCTCCATATACTCTTTTTTACCCATACCGTTTTGGGCTCTTTTGACATCTTCGTCTCCAAAATATTTATCAAAAGTCTTCATGCCATCGCCAAATACAAACTCGCCTACAAACCCTGAACCAAATCTGGCTGCATATTTGCCATTAAATCCGGCTAACACTTCAAGGCCTGAGAGTTTAAATTCATTTTCAGTGTTAAGTCCGCCATATGGTCCAAGACGGCCTGTTAGACCACAAATCGAAGAGATATTCCAAACGCTCATCAATCCATTAAAATATTTATTTAGCGAAAATCCGGTAGTAATTGATACTACTTTTGGAAGCGCGATATCGCGAGCTAGCATTTTTACAGTATCTGGATGAACTCCTGTGAGTTTTTGTGTCTCTTTAGGTGAAAATTTCTCTATGTTTTCTTTGAGCATCTCAAATACAGTTGTTACTTCCACCTCTTCGCCGTTTAATAGCTCTACGTCCCATTCTCCCTCAAGCTCAGGATCGATGCCAAGTTCTGCTATACGAATAGATTTATGTGCACTTCCTTCAGTTCCCGGCATGAGAGCTATTTCGTCAGTGTTTTTATTCATTACATAAAACTCTTCATGATATTTCTCTGCGTCTTCAGGGTTTTTTGCTTTTTCTACATCGCTGCGTCTAAGCAGTTTTTTTGTATCTTTTATAACCAAGAAAGGAAGATCTGTAAAGATTTTCATAAATTCAGGTTTATACAATTTCTCTTTTAATATCTCATGAATCACAGATGCCGCTAGGATATTGTCGCTTCCTGCTTTAATAGGTATCCAAACATCAGCTGATTTGGCAGATGCATTAAACTCCGGAGTAATGACTATTACTTTGGCTCCGTTATATTTTCCTTCCCATACAAAGTGAGCATCAGGGATCCTTGAAACCGATGGATTTCCTCCCCAAAAGATTGCAGTATCTGCATTGTACATAAAGTCATAAGTACAACCGACATTCCCCTCCCCATATGCTACAGCAGCGCCCGAGAACATATCTCCAAGATAAGAAGACGGATAGATACGGCTAGATCCCAACATTGTTGAAAATCTTAAAGGTCCGCCACGTCGACCCTCGGTAAGCAATCCTGTTCCTGCATGCACCATCAATTTATCCGGTCCTTTGGCTGGATCTGTCATGACATCCCAAATTTTTTGCGCCACTTCATTGGCTGCTTCATCCCAGCTGATTCTTTGCCATTTGCCTTCGCCTCTTTGCCCGACTCTTCTCATCGGATAAAGAATTCTATCTTTTTCATACATGACTTGAGAGTGTTGTACGCCTTTATTACATCCCCTTGGATTAAAATCCGGTATTTTAGGATTGATAGACGGATATCTTGCCGATTGATTTTCACGAGTTACCACACCATTATGTGACCATATCTCCCAAGCACAGTTTCCTTGGCAGTTTACACAGTGATAAGCAAAACCGGTATCTTCCGTTTTTCCGCGGATAAATCCAAACTCATTACGATACATATCTTCCGTATAAGTAGTATTTGGATATCCCTCTTTGCCGTTTTCGACTTTCATAACATCGGTTTTAGCAAAAAGAGCACCTTGTGAAGCAACCATGGCTGCAGTTACACCGGAAAATTTCAAAAAATTTCGTCTTTTTTCATTTGTCATTATTTTTGTCATTTTATAATTCCTCTTATCTTCTGATTGGTAAATTCATATCATTACCCCATGTATCCCAACTGCCGGTAAATACTTTTACATCTTGATACCCTAGGTTACGAAGTGCAGAAACGATGTGTGATCCTCTTCCGGCACCAACTTGGCAATAAGCATATATTGTTTGATCTTTTCTGACTCCTACTTTATCAAATACTTTTTGCATATCCGCATTAGGTTTAAATGATCTTGTTTTTTCTTCGTCTGTGATATTTTTCCATTCAACAAATTTAGATCCAGGGATATGTCCGCCCCTGGCGACATTGTCCATTTTTTTCTCGCCGATGATCTCTTCCATGCTTCTAGTATCGATTACGGCGAATTTACTTTTGTCTCCATTCTTCATGATATCATCAACTGCTTTTTTAACTTCGTGTTTATCTGCTATATATTTTGTATCAATGGCTTTTGGGTCAATCACATAATTGCTAGGAGTATGTTTTGGCTCTTCGCCCGGTTGCACGGCAAGTTTTGGTATAAGCGCTTCCATTTGAGATGTCAAAGATTTCTCTGCGGCTTCTAACTTCGCTACTTCTGGGGCGTTATTCGCTTTTTTTGCATCTTTTATTTGATCTTTAAGTTCTTTTTTCTCTTTTCTCAATGCATCATATTTTTGTTGATATGGATCTACTTGCTTAATCCCGTCAAAACCGCCGTTTAAAAGTTTTACATTCTTGTGTCCAAAGCTTTCAAAAAAGCTATATACGCCAGTCGCATTAGGTCCGCGATAATTATCATATGCAATAATCGTTTGATCGTTTCTTATGCCCTTACTTCTTATATATTCTTGTGCTTCTTTTGGGCAATTATAAAGTGGTGCGCAATGCATATTTCCCATTAAGTCTGAATGATGCAAATGGTGCGCATACATTTCCACTGAGCCTTTAATGTGATTATTGGTATAGATATCAGGATCGTCTCCCGAAACAAAAATAACATTTTTATTGCCTATAAGTTTTAGTGCTTCTGCTGGCTCAATAAGCTGTATTGGTGCACCATAGAGTGAACTTACAGCAAGGGCACTGCTCATCAAAACAACGCTTGCAACTCTCTTCATAAATTCTCCTTATAACTTTTCTAACTATCTACTATAGTACCAGTCCAGTAACTATAAATAGTGTTATGTATTTATCATTATAAGAAGATATGCTTAAATGGAATTAAAAAAAAATTATAATTATAAAATATGCTTTACTTATATAAAAATACGGGTTTTTATAATTTTTTTATCAAAACGTCTCATCATATTAAATCATTTTCTTGATAAAAGCCCATATGCGTACTTTTAAATTTATATAAAACAATATATTTGGTTATATTTTAACCTCTTTTAGCCCAAATATGCTATATTCATATAAAATTGTTACAAAAAGGCAACTATTATGAATTATGAAGAAGCTGTAGAAGCATTATCTCAAAGCGAACTATCTATCCATAAGGTAAGAGAGATATTTGACACTTTCAAAGATAGCAATGAAATTGTAGGCATGGTCGCCATGAATATATCTCGAAAATGCAGCGTATACGATAAAGAACAAGGCAAAAGCGACGAAATGATCTCTCTTTTGAGAGATTTGAGCACCGTAACTGACATGGGAAGCAGATGGGCTGTAGCAAAAAATCATTTTACTCCTGTGGATATATTAGAAAACTTAGCAAAAGATGATATTAATTTGGTCAGAGCCTTGGTAGCTACCAATCCAAACACTCCATCATCTATTCTAAATAAATTATTTTCTGACGAGAAGATAGTCAGAGACGGATTATCCGGCAATCCAAATACCCCGGTGAAACTACTTAATGTATTAGCCAA
>JAFGWQ010000119.1 GCA_016937075.1 Campylobacterales bacterium
AGACTTAGAAGAAAGAATGATGACAGCTTTTCAAATGCCATCACTCAATACTCTTACAAACGTAAATGGTTGGACGCCATCAGTCAACACCAGAGAAGATAAAAATGCTTATCATATAGAAGCAGATCTCCCCGGAGTAAAAAAAGAAGATATCCATATAGACTGCAGCGACAATATTTTGACCATTTCAGGTGAGCGGAAAACCAAAAGCGAAGTGAATGAAAAAGATTATCATAAAGTAGAAAGTTTTTACGGTAAATTTCAAAGAAGTTTCACCCTGCCCGAAGATGCGGATGCGGACAATATCGACGCAAATTCAAAAAACGGTATGCTTGAGATCATGATACCAAAATCCAAAAAGTCAAAAAAAGAGACTAAAAAAATCGAAGTTAAATAAACTTCATACAATGAGAGGCGATATCTCCTCTCAAAATACTTAACAAAGTAGAGCAATCATGATAATATCCAACATGGAAATTGCTGCTATCTTTGATCAATTAGCCGACCTGTTGGAAATAAAAGGCGAAAATCCTTTTAAAGTCATAGCGTATAGAAATGCTGTACGCACGATTGAAAATATGGGTACGGATCTATCAAAAATGATAAAAGATGGAGTCGATCTTCCCGAAATCCCCACAATTGGCGAAAGTATAGCCAAAAAGATCAAAGAGATAGTAACCACTGGTAAGCTGTCAAAACTCGAAGATCTAAAAAGATCTTTTCCTCCTCATCTACTTGATCTGCTAAATATAAAAGGCATCGGCCCCAAAAGAACCAAGATACTCTACGAAAATCTTCAAATAAACTCTTTGGAAGAATTAAAAAAAGCTGCTCTTGCTCACAAGATAAGAGACTTAGAGGGATTTGACGAGAAATTAGAACAGATGATCTTGGAAGGCACAAAGCTAGTCAAAAAAGAAGGCAAACGCTTCTTGTACTCTATAGCAGAACCGCACGCCAATGATATAACAGCATATATAAAAAAATCCAAAGAAGTCTCAAGTGCTATAATAGCGGGCAGTTTTCGCAGAAGAAAAGATACCGTCGGTGATCTTGACCTGCTTGTCACTTCCGATGATCCTGCTCTCGCGATAGATCATTTCATACAGTATCCTGATATCAAAGAGGTTATTTCGCGAGGCATTACAAAATCAACAGTGATATTGAATAATGATCTGCAAGTAGATCTCAGATGTGTTCCGGATGAGAGTTATGGTGCGACTTTGCATTATTTTACAGGCTCAAAATCTCATAACGTCACCATAAGAAAAATGGCGATAGAAATGGGGCTCAAAGTAAATGAATACGGAATATTCAAAGGTAAAGAAAAAATCGCAGGTGTCACAGAAGAAGAGATGTATAAAACCGTAGGGCTTAGCTATATTGAGCCCGAACTGAGAGAAAACAGGGGCGAGCTAGAAGCAGCCGCACACAGAAAACTCCCGGATCTAGTAAACATAGAAGATATCAAGGGTGATCTACATACGCATACCACTTACAGCGATGGCCAAAATAGCATTATGGAAATGGCTGAGGCTGCAAAAAAGCTTGGATATGAATATATAGCCATTACTGACCACTCAAAACTTTTAGCCATTTATAACGGAATGGATGAAAAGAGATTGAGAATACAGCTAGAAGAGATAGATAAAATAAATGAACAACTAGACGGCATCACACTTCTTAAGAGCATTGAGGTCGATATCCTAGAAGACGGCTCATTGGCTCTAAATAACGATATATTAAAAGAATTGGATCTTGTCGTTGGAGGCTTGCATGAAAAATTGGCTCTATCTCAAGACAAACAGACAACAAGAATACTAAAAGCGATGGATAATCCATATTTCAATATCCTTGCTCATCCTACCGGCAGACTGATAGGCGAAAGAAAAGCTTGCGATATAGATATGGAACTGCTTTTCAAAGAGGTCAAAGCAAGAGGATGCTTTTTGGAGATAAACGCACAGCCAAAACGGCTTGATCTTAATGATATTCATGCAAAATATGCCAAAGAAGCTGGTGTAAAATTTGCCATATCTACAGATGCGCACAATATCGCAACTTTAGATTATATGAGGTACGGTATCTTTCAAGCCAGACGCGGCTGGATCGAAAAAAAAGATGCTATAAACACACTATCTTTGGATAAGCTCAAAAAAACACTAAGCAGAACATAAAAGACTCTCAAAGCCTCATATCTCCTCATAATCCAGCTCATACATATATCCTCCAAAATTACGTTCTAGCATGTGCTCTATCTTTTCTTTGTATTGTGCCGTACTTTTAGAATCATGAGAGAGAAATACAAATGCCACATCAGCTTCTTTGGCATACTCTCCGCTGAGATCAAGTACGGAAACATTGAAAGCTTTTAGCTTCTCTTTTAGGCTATTTAAGATACTTCTGCGGCCTTTGAGCGAAGAGACATAAGGCAGCTCCATATGGATGTGACAGTGACAAATGATCATGCGTGCTCCTATAATAGAGATAATGTATTATACACCTTACAGTGCCATTTAATAGACTTTTAGATACTATTGCGCCCTATTTTATATCTTCTATCGTCTTGCTATGTGAAATTTTGATTCGTTTTTTAGTTATTTTGTCCGATGAACGATTGGCATGAGAGATTGATATATTGAATTATTTAAGGAGTTTTAATGCTACTATTATCCACCAAAGAAGAGTGGTTTGGCAATATCAGGGGGGATATCCTAGCCGGTATTGTAGTCGCGCTCGCACTCATACCTGAGGCTATCGCCTTTTCTATTATTGCAGGGGTTGATCCCAAAGTCGGACTGTATGCCTCATTTTGTATCGCAACGGTCATTGCATTTGTAGGAGGGCGAGCCGGCATGATCTCAGCGGCAACCGGCGCTATGGCTCTACTAATGGTAACATTGGTCAAAGAGCATGGATTGCAATATCTTCTTGCAGCTACGATCCTCACTGGTATCTTGCAAATTATTGCAGGCTATTTAAAACTTGGTGTATTGATGAGCTTCGTCTCACGCACAGTCGTCATCGGATTTGTTAATGCATTGGCGATATTGATCTTCATGGCGCAGCTGCCTGAGCTGACAAATGTGACGTGGCATGTCTATGCACTCACCGCAGCAGGACTTGCCATCATATATCTATTTCCATATCTTCCTGTAGTCGGCAAAGTGATCCCTTCACCGCTCGTGACCATCATTACCCTCACATTAGTTACTATCGCGATGGGTATCGATGTGCGCACAGTAGGCGACATGGGAGCTATGCCAGATACTCTGCCGATATTTTTATGGCCGGAAGTTCCGCTCAATTTTGAGACACTTGCGATCATTTTTCCGTATTCAGCTGCATTGGCTGCTGTCGGGTTGCTTGAGTCATTTATGACAGCTACCATTGTAGATGACATGACCGACACAGACAGTAACAAAAACCGCGAGGCCAAAGGACAAGGCATAGCCAATATCGCCAGCGGATGTATCGGCGGCATGGCAGGATGTGCTATGATAGGACAATCTGTTATCAATGTCAAATCAGGCGGACGAGGTCGTCTTTCTACCCTGATCGCCGGAGTTTTCCTTTTGATAATGGTGGTGTTTATGAGCGATATCATCAAACTTATCCCGATGGCTGCACTTGTAGCGGTAATGATCATGGTTTCAATAGGAACGTTTAGCTGGCCTTCGGTCAAAGGGCTCAAAACTCTTCCTTTGTCAACAAACCTGGTCATGATCACAACCACGGCTGTTGTTGTGGCGACTCACAACCTAGCGCTTGGCGTGTTTAGCGGAGTGCTGCTGGCATCACTTTTCTTTGCAAACAAGATCAGCCATTTCATGTACTGCGAAAAGTCATATGAAGAGGCTAGCAATACCCGTATTTACAAATTTGTCGGACAGATATTCTTTAACTCCGCGGATCGTTTTGCCGATACATTTGACTACTGCGAAGATGTAAAAAATGTCATTATCGATGTGTCGCACGCTCACTTTTGGGATATTACTGCTGTTTATGCATTGGATAAGGCTGTTATCAAACTTCGAAACATGGGCAAAAGAGTAGAGGTTGTCGGACAAAATCAAGCGACTAGAACTATCATTGACCGTTTTGGCATCCATGACAAACCTACAGAGATAGAAAAAGTAATGGGAGGGCACTAAGCCTTCTTATTGTTTTTTGACAAATAGACCTCTAAAACTAAAAAGCATAAATGCAAACACCAAGGCTGCACACCCTACTCCTATAAACAAAATATCACTGCCATAATTATCCCATATCATGCCTGCTGCGGCTAGGGAAATAAGGGTAGCTACTCCTACAGACAAATAATATACTCCATATGCGGTAGCTTTTAATTGAATAGGAGCAACATCTGAGATAATGGCTTTTGCCAAAGCATTAAACCCGCCTGCAAAAAATCCATATATCCCAAATCCTATCCATGACCCCAATGGCAAATTTGTAGCCATCATCAAAGCCCCTGCGCCAAAAGCTGCATAAACGACAGCCAAAAGTGTCGCCTTGCCATATTTGTCTGCCATTTTTCCGATAGGAATGGCAAATACAGATTGTGTTACATTGTACAATGTATATGCGAGCGGTATCATAAGTATAGATATGCCGTCATTGCTTGCTTTGAGTATCATAAATGAATAATTCATAGCTACCAAGCTAAACATTGTTTGGAACACTACTAGCATATAAAACTCTTTTGGCAAAGCTGATGGCGTGAAACTCTTTGCGGGTGAGGGTTCGAACGTGACATCGCTCACAAAATAGATGAGGATAAGTAGAGCTATGATGCCTGGAACAAAACTAAGAGCAAATATAAGGCGAAATGATGCTTCGCTCTCACCAAGATACCACAAGAGCAAAAATGCAGCCAAAGAACCGGCAACCGCACCTGCACTATCCATCATCTTGTGAAATCCAAACACAAAACCGCTTGATTTTTTGAGGACAAATGCCGAGATGAGAGCATCTCTAGGTGCAGCGCGTATGCCTTTGCCTATTCTGTCTCCTAGGCGCACCACTCCTATCATCATAGCGCTAGATGCAAAAAATGCCAACGGCTTAATGAGATTTGAGAGTCCATATCCTATAACAGTGATCTTCTTTCTGCTCCCAAGGCGATCTGAGACAAAACCGGAAAATGCGATCAGAAGAGCTACGCCAAACTCTGCGATGCCTTCTATGAGACCGATCTCACCTTTGGTGGCATGTAGATATCTATCTAAAAATATAGGCAAAAGCGGCAATATCATCTCTGTAGCAAAATCAGTGAAAAAGCTATTTGCCCCCAATGCAACTATGTTTTTATTAATAGGATCAGTATCAGATGTGGTATTTTTTGATTGCACTGCATTCTCCTAAACTAAACCAATAATATATTATATCACCAAATAAATAGTAAAAAAA
>JAFGWQ010000016.1 GCA_016937075.1 Campylobacterales bacterium
ACTGGAGCAAATAAAAATCTTGGCTTCCAATGGATACGGCGAATTTGTACTCACAGGTACAAATGTAGGAAGTTACGGCAGAGATATCGGCACTTCTCTGGCTGCACTTCTTGAAAAAATCTCTTTGATAAGAGGCGTTAGACGTGTACGCATAGGTAGTCTTGAGCCTATTCAGATAGATGATGCTTTCAAAGAATTATTGAATGAACCGTGGATGGCGAAACATCTCCATATTGCCTTGCAGCATACAAGCGATGAGATGCTTTCGCTTATGAATAGACGAAATAAATTTGATGAAGATATTAAACTTTTAAATTTCCTATCTGAACATGGCTATGCATTGGGCACTGATTATATAGTTGGGCACCCAGGCGAGAGCGAAGCGATATGGAAAGAAGCTATGCAAAGAGTTTGGAGCTTGCCTCTGACCCATATACATGCTTTTACTTACTCCAGACGAGACAATACTGCATCTGCTTTGATGAAACAAGATGTCAGCGGAGACATCGCAAAAATAAGACACAAAGAACTTACAAGCTGCATTAAAGCCAAAAATAGAGAATTTAGAGAAAAAAACTGTAAAAATCTCGAAGTACTTTTAGAAAGCGGACAAAATAATATCTATAAAGGGTTTGACCAGTATTATAATGCTCTTGAGGTTTCCAGCCAAGAAGATCTAAGCGGAAATTGGATTTTAGCAGAGACTGTGGAGGTACAAGATGAAAAAAATCGGCTTCAATTTTAAAAAAATAAAAGCCATTGCCCTATTTTTTGGGGTTTTGGTAATTTTATTGCTTTTTTCTGTTTTTAGGGATACTAGTACGTTGATCACAAGAGATCAAGCAGACAGATTGGATGCCAATAAAACCATAAAAAAAATCATAGTAGACAAGGAATATCTGTATTTTACAACCCCGCAACAAACATTTAGAATTTACAAAGAGGTTGTCGACTATCCTAAGTATTATGCAAAATATCCTGTAGAGATAAAAGAGAGAAAAAATTGGCTTATTTGGATATTGGCTGTATTTAGTTTGGTAATATTGTCATATTATATATTTTTTAACAAGCAGCAGTTATCCATATTTTCATCTCCAAAAAAAGCACCTCATGATTCGAATGATATAGCCGACGAGCCGATAAAGGCCATCAGCTCATCGGTTCGTTTCAAAGATGTAGCCGGTATTATAGATGTCAAAGAAGAATTAGAAGAGATAATTGATTTTTTGAAATCACCGCAAAAATATACAAATTTTGACATCAGGCTGCCAAAGGGTGTTTTACTTGTTGGACCTCCAGGCGTAGGAAAAACAATGATTGCAAAAGCAGTAGCTGGTGAAGCAGGAGTGCCGTTTTTTTATCAAAGCGGAGCATCTTTTGTTCATATGTATGTGGGTATGGGAGCGCAAAGGGTATCTACATTATTTCAAACTGCCAAGCAAAATGCACCTAGTATTATATTTATTGATGAAATTGATGCGATAGGCAAAAGCAGGGGCGGCAGACAAAATGACGAGAGAGAAGCAACACTCAATCAACTGCTAACAGAAATGGATGGTTTCGAAGAGAGTTCAGGGGTAATGGTAATAGCAGCTACAAATAAGATCGATGTGCTAGATGAAGCTTTATTGCGTGCAGGTAGATTTGATAGAAGAATATTTGTTTCATTGCCTGACATGCAAGAGAGGATCAATACTTTAGAGCTCTATTTATCCAAAAAAATGCACAATGTGGATATGGGTGAAATTGCCAAAATGAGTGTCGGATTCAATTTTGCATCCTTAGCTACATGGGTTAACGAAGCCGCTATGCATGCACTAAAAAATCATAAAAGAATGATAGAATTCAGTGATTTTGAAGCAGTCAAAGATAAAGTAATGGTAGGCAAAAAACGATTATTAACACTTGATGAAAACGAAAGAGCAATTCAAGCGACATATCAAGGAGCTAAAGCACTGGTGGCAACTTGGTACGATATAGGGTTTGAAAAAATAGGCATTGCAAGTGAAAGATTTGAAGAATTTGATTATACTATTTTAGCAAAAAGCAAATTATTGCACAGAATAAAAGTGGATCTAGCAGGAACAATAGCAACACAGAAAAAGTACAAAGAAGTGTTTACAAATAGCAGCAAAGACATCGTTCATGCCAAAGATTTAGCACAAAAAATTGTAAATGATTTTGATCTAATGATAGAAGCGACAGATGGTATAAATGTGAAAGAACAGTTACTGCAGACTGCATTTGAGGAGACAAGCGCACTGCTAGATAAATTAGATAATATTTGCACCATGATGAGCAATTATCTATTGCAGCACGAATCTATCACCCAAGAGCAAGCCAGAGAGATGCTTCGTGAAATTTTTTAGTGGATTTTGTCTAAAAAATGAGCAAGAGTTGTTTGAGTCATTTTTAGACCAAACTGATTACACTGTAGCAGGTTTTAGCTACGGTGCGCAAAAAGCGATAGAATATGCTCTATCTACTACACAAAGGATCGAGAGAATTATTTTGCTTTCTCCGGCATTTTTCAAAACACAATCAAAATCTTTTTTAAGAGCTCAAATGCATTATTTTAGTGCCGACAAAGATAAATATATACAAAATTTCCTAACCAATATTTCTCTGCCAAATAGCAAGATCGATCTAGAAAAATATATAAGTGATGGAAGCATTCAACAGCTCGAGAAGTTGTTGACCTATGAATGGGACGAGGATATGCTAATATCATTAAACAATAGAGGTATAAAAATAGAGGTATTTTTAGGAGAAGAGGATAGGATCATCGACTCCAAGTCTGCTCTTGATTTTTTTTCAAAATATTCGACTACATATCTTATAAAAAAGGCTGGTCATCTGCTTAATGTTAAATAATATTGATAAAAAGATTATGTATATATTGCTTCTTTTGATTATTTTTATTTTTGTTTGGATATTTGCCGCCATTGAGCCTGTCAGCAGGCATGATTGGATGCTTGAAAATATGCTTGTATTTATTATTTTGTTGGTTTTATCGCTTACATATCAAAAGTTTCCGTTTTCCAATATTTCTTATACTTTTATAGCTATTTTTTTGATCGTTCATGAAATAGGTGCTCACTATACTTATTCTATGGTACCAT
>JAFGWQ010000120.1 GCA_016937075.1 Campylobacterales bacterium
AGAGGTTATGGCTACCGGCGGTGATGCATTCTTGGGCGGTGATGATTTTGATAACCGCGTTATTGATTATATCGCCGGTGAATTTAAAAATGAAAATGGCGTTGATCTAAAAGGCGATGTAATGGCATTGCAAAGACTCAAAGATGCTGCAGAAAATGCAAAAAAAGAGCTCTCTAGTGCTACTGAAACTGAGATCAATCTGCCGTTTATCACTGCAGATGCCAGCGGGCCAAAACACTTAGTAATGAAGATCACTAGAGCGAAATTCGAGTCACTTATCTCTGATCTTGTTGCAAGTACTATCAAAACTATCGCAGCAGTTTTGAAAGACGCAGGAGTAAAAGTCGGCGATATCAATGAAATCGTAATGGTAGGTGGATCTACCCGTGTTCCGCTTGTACAAGAAGAGGTCAAAAAATTCTTCGGTAAAGAACTTAATAAATCAGTAAACCCTGATGAAGTAGTTGCGCTTGGCGCTGCTATCCAAGGCGGGGTATTAGCAGGAGATGTAAAAGATGTATTACTTCTTGATGTTACTCCTCTTAGCCTTGGAATTGAGACATTAGGCGGAGTTACAACTAAAGTTATCGAAAAAGGTACTACAATACCGGCTAAAAAGTCACAAGTATTCTCAACAGCAGATGATAATCAACCTGCAGTTAGTATACATGTACTCCAAGGTGAGAGAGAATTTGCAAAAGACAACAAATCTCTTGGTATGTTCGAACTTAGAGATATCCCTGCAGCTCCAAGAGGTGTACCTCAAATTGAAGTTACATTTGATATTGATGCCAATGGGATATTGACAGTTTCTGCTCAAGATAAAGGCACAGGAAAATCTCAAGAGATCAAGATCACAGGTTCGTCAGGACTTAGCGATGAAGAGATAGCTAAAATGGTAGCTGATGCTGAAGCTCATAAAGCAGAAGACGAGCAAAGAAAAGCATTGGTAGATACCAAAAATCAAGCAGATGCTCTGATCCATCAAACTAGAAAATCTCTAGGCGAGCTTGGTGAAAACTTCGATGCATCTGAAAAAGCAGGAATTGAAAGTGCCATAGAGGATCTTGAGGCTACACTCAAAAATGATAATGCAACCAAAGAAGAGATTGAAGCTAAAGTCAAAGTGCTTACAGAAAAAAGCCACAAACTAGCTGAAGCTTTATATGCAAAAGAGCAAGGCGGTGCTGCCCCATCAAGCGACAAAAAAGCAGATGATGACGTCATCGATGCAGAAGTAGAATAATCTATCTCATTTTGTCCGTCATTCCAAACTTGATTTGGAATCCATGATACCGTGTCTTGACACGGTATGACAAAAACAAATCCATTAAATACAAATTTTAATATTTATATATACTCCTATAAACAATTTAAATGCAAAGAATAAACCCTTTGTATTTTATTGCCATAACATTTTCAAAAATAACAAGCTATAATATCACTATATACTCATACAAGGAATAGCGATGAAAAAATGTACTACCCTGCAAGAAGTAAGAGACGAGATAGATAAGCTAGATCATGATATTGTAGCTCTTATTGCTAAACGCAACGAATACATAAAGCAGATCGCACATTTCAAAAATAGCATAGAAGAGGTAAAAGGTGAAGAACGCATCAAAGATGTCATTTCGCGTGTAAGAGCTCAAGCTATCTCTCTAGGACTTTCCCCAAACCTTATTAATGACCTTTATGTTCGTATGATAGATGCCATGGTTGAAAGCGAGATAGAAGAATTCAAAAACGCTAAAAGTTTATAATATGGACTTGATGCAAAATGAAAAAATATCACAATTAGTCGAGAAAATAAAATCCTTAGAATCAGAACTAGAGACAGAACTTCAAGAACAATATAAAAGTTTTAGCTGTGAGATCACTCAAAAAAAAGAAGAGTTGAAAGCCAAATACAAGCAAGACAAAGAAAATTTATTTGTATACTTCCTAAATGCTCCTATATTATATGTATTAAGCGCACCGATCATATGGGCTTGTTTATTGCCGGCATTTTTTTTAGATATCATGGCTTCATTATTTCAGGCAATTTGTTTTCCAATTTATAAAATACAAAAAGTCAAAAGAAGCGATTATATTATTATCGATAGGCATAAGCTAGGCTATCTTAATATTATAGAAAAAGCAAATTGTTGGTATTGCAGCTATTTCAACGGCTTATTGGGATATGTCTCTGAGATTGCCGGGCGAACAGAACAATTTTGGTGCCCGATACGCCATGCAAATCGCGTAAAATATATGCATGAGTATTATAAGAATTTTGTTAATTATGGAGACAGTAAAGACTTTAGAGAAAATCTACCGGTGTTGCGTAAAGAGTTAAATAAAGAACAAAAATAATTTTATTTATTTATTTTTTTGCCGTGTCGTTTTGGCAAGATCTGTATATTTTGTTCTTAAGGCATCTATTTGCTCATCTTCTAATTCTTCGATGTCCATAAGTGTTTTATGGGCTTTTCTAGTGACGCGTATAAGTTCGTCTAGCTTAATTTGCATAGCTTCAGTATCGCGATTTTGAGTATTTTGTATGACAAAGACCATAATAAAAGTAATGATTGTCGTAGTTGTATTTATCACCAATTGCCATGTATCGCTGAAATTAAAAAAAGGACCGCTGATTAGCCATGTAAAAATGAGTGTAATAGCAAGAATAAAAGTTATAGATTTGCCGGTTATTCTAGCAAAATTTTTTGTAAAGTGTCCGTACCATGTATTTGCATTCATATTTTGCCCTTTGAAATATAATCAAATTATATCGTATTTTGACGGA
>JAFGWQ010000121.1 GCA_016937075.1 Campylobacterales bacterium
AAAAGTCTCTTTGCGATATAATGCTTATAAATCCAAAATATTAAGCAGGTTTTATGGCAGCAAAAGAGCTTCATTTTAAAGGGCATATTTTTACAATAGTATATGATATTGTCAATCCGACAAATACGGATAGTATAGTTATTTTGCATGGATGGGGAAGCAATAAAGAGATTATGAAACAAGCTTTTGGCAAACTTATGCCAAATTTGAAACATATTTATATCGATATGCCAGGCTTTGGCAGAAGTACCAATCATGCTGTATTGACTACGCAAGATTATGCCGGCGTCATTCAAAAATTTTTAGATTATCTTGAGGTACAACCAAAAGCTATTGTCGGCCACTCATTTGGAGGGAAGGTCGCGACTCTGCTTAATCCTCCTTACTTGGTACTTCTTTCATCATCTGGCATCTTGGTGCCTAAACCTTGGAGCGTGAAAGCCAAGATAGCTCTTTTCAAGATGCTTAAACCCCTTGGATTTTCCAAGCTTCGTTCTCTTTTTGCCAGCAAAGATGTGCAAGGTATGAGTCATGAAATGTATGAGACATTCAAAAATGTTGTAAATGAGGATTTTGAATCAAAATTTGCAAATTTTAAAAATACTGCACTTTTATTTTGGGGCAAAGAAGATACGGCTACACCGTTGTGGACTGCCCAAAAGATACATTCTATTATGAGTAATAGTATTCTTTATCCTTTGAGCGGAGACCATTACTTCTTTTTAAAACACGCTCCTTTCATAGCTAAAACGATTACGGAAATATGCACAGGTGGTGAAGAATGATAGAATTTGTAGGATATGTACTTTTTGTATTTGCGTCTGGATATTATCTGATAACCAATCTTCAATGGTATAGTTATAAGTTAAATAGGGTGCTATTCCATCATACTAAACCAATTTGGAATGTTATATATTTTATAGTTCCTTTGACATTATATATATCGGCTTCAGGTTTATGGAAAATGGGAATAGCGGTTTCTTTGCTCTATATCGGTATGCTTTTTTTGTGGTATAGAGGTCTTGATAAACCGCTTATATGGACAGGAAGAATCAAAAGATTTTTTGCATTATTGGCTGTGTCCGCTTTACTGATGTGGTTTGTGGGCGGATGTGAGTTTGTTTTTGCCCCTTTTGTTGTGGCTTGGATCATTTCCCTTATGGTTGAAAAGATTCTATTTTTAGGCTACAAAGCTAATGCCAAAGATAAAATAGAAGGAATGAAAGACTTGATAGTCATAGGCATAACCGCAAGTTATGGTAAGACTAGTATTAAAAACTTTTTAGCACATATTTTGCAAGGAAGTTTTCGGACATACGCTACGCCAAGGTCGGTTAATACGCTTGGCGGTATTATAAAAGATATCAATGAGGATCTGCCTGACTATACACAGGTGTATATCGTGGAAATGGGTGCTAGGCTCAAAGGCGACATAGCCGAGATCGCAACATTTGTAAATCCGCACTATGCCGTTGTAGGCAAGATAGGACCTGCTCATATCGAGTATTTTAAAACAATGAATGCGATATCTGCTACCAAAATGGAGATTTTACAAAGCAATCGCCTAAAAGAAGCGTGGTTGCATGAAAGCAGCATGGCAAAACCTAGCCAAAATTTACATATTTTTGGATCAGATATCAAGGATACAAGATCAACTTTGGACTATACAAGTTTCTTACTAGACGGCACTAGATATGAAGCTTCTATATTGGGTGATTTTCATGCCATCAATCTGGCAGCTGCTATCAAGGTGGCAATTGCACTTGGAGTTGACAAAGAAACTATTCAAAAAAGACTAAAGACATTAAAAGCCACTCCACATCGCTTGGAGCGGATAGATGCAGGCGGTAAGCTTATTCTTGATGATAGTTTTAATGGTAATATAGATGGAATGATGGCATCTTTTGCTTTGGCTTCTACTTATGGCGGACGAAAAGTGGTCATCACTCCAGGACTTGTAGAGGCAGAAGAAGAGCTTAATATCCAAGTTGCCAAAAGAGCAAACGAGATATTTGACTTAGTCGTGGTCACAGGCGGACTTAATCTAGCTATTTTTGAGAAGTATGTGGATAAAAATAAACTTATCAAATTGGCACAAAAATCTCAAATGCAAGATATGCTGATAAAAAATACAAAAGCAGGAGATCTTATACTCTTTGCAAATGACGCACCGAGTTTTATATGATGAAAAAAATTATTTTAGCCATACTTTTTGTTTCGCTATGTGTGTCTGCCAAGCCTGTTGCGCAATTAACCAAAGCCCAAGAGATGTATATTGCTGAAAAAGTTAGCAAAAATGAAATACTGGGAAACGATGCTTATCTGATACATTGGAATTACGGAGAAGATTTCGCATCGATTGGTATCGGACATTTTATATGGTTTTCAAAAGGCCATACCGAAAGGTTTAGAGAAGTTTTCCCTATGGTATTAAAATATATGGAAGATAGAAATGTATCCATGCCCACATGGCTTACGTCCAAAACTCCTTTGCCTTGGAATAGTAAACAAGAATTGCATGCCGCAAAAGCGAGAAATGACAAGCAATATCAAGAGCTATTTAACTTTTTACTATCCACCAAAGATATTCAAGCCGGATTTCTTGCTGATAGACTTTTTAAGGCTTTGCCGCAAATACTTGATACCATTGACGACCCTAGTAAAGCTGCGATGATTGAAGAAAGATTCAATAAAATATTATATAATTCGGATGGATCTTTGAACGAACACGGGGTTTATGTGTTGACTGATTATGTCAATTTCAAAGGCGAGGGCACCTTGTTAAGCGAGAGATATAATGGTCAAGGGTGGGGTTTGCTTCAGGTTTTGGAGCATATGGATCCCAAAGAAAGTGATAGATTTAAAGCATTTAGTGATAGCGCCAAAGCTATGCTTTCACGACGTATCGCAAATTCTCCAAAGGCTCGCGGTGAAGAGAGATGGCGCAAAGGATGGAATAAGAGATTAGATACTTATCTGGCACCAAAGGCCGATAATGCAAAATAAACAGCCGTGGTTTAAAAAATGGGCAAAAGAGATACTTCTTTTTTTGATTTTATTTTTTTTGACCAGTGTTGTTGTAAATTTTATTCGTCAGCCTGAGATACCTGATAATGCTTTGCGTAATTTACATTACCCGATCGTGGGAACACGGGAGAAATATACACCTCCGATTTCCAAACCAATAATTGTACACTTTTGGGGCATTTGGTGTCCTGTATGCAAAACAGAGATAGCCAATATCAATTCTTTGG
>JAFGWQ010000122.1 GCA_016937075.1 Campylobacterales bacterium
AGTGACGGATCTGCTTGAAGTAGAGCGTTACGATTTCCAAAAAAACAAATATATTACAAGGAGTATATAAGATGGATAAAAAGAATGTAGGTTTTTTGTTAATAATGATGTTAATTTTAACTGATATGGTTTTTGCTGGTAGTGGTATGCCGTGGGATTCGGCTTTAAATAAAGTGACGGATGCAATTACTGGCCCGGTCGCCGGAACAATCGCGCTGGTAGCCGTGGTCGGCGCAGGTGCTGCACTAATTTTTATGGGGCAAGAAATGGGTCAATTCATGAAGGCTCTTGTGTACGTTGTTATTGTTGGCGGAATAATAGTAGGTGCTAGTTCAATCATCGGCTTCCTCGGCGGCAATACTGGTGGAGCCTTAATCTAATGCTTAACACTATTCCAATTTACCGCGCACTTAATAAGCCGATGTTGTTTATGGGTGGAGAGCGCGAATTAATGATGTTAGCAGCATTAGTGTCGCTCACACTCATTTTTGTTGCTTTATCTATCCAAAGTGCAATGTTAGGCATAGTGCTTTGGTTGTTTGCAGCAGCGGTTTTAAGAATGATGGCAAAAAAAGATCCTTTGATGAGTAAAATTTTTGTCCGGCAAGCAAGATATAAAAAATATTATAGAGCAGTTGCTTCGGCAGCTGCTTGATAGTTTAGACATGGCGGCGTCATTATGATTTTTAAGTCCTTTAATAAATCAAAAAACTCCAAAGCATTTTATCCTAACCCCCAAAATGACGCCGCTTTGTGTGAATTATCACAATAATAAATACATCGGAGTAAAAAAGATGCTTAATTTACGAGAATTTAGGGATACCGCAAAAGGTTTTGCAGATTTGCTTAATTATGCCTTCCTGGTTGACGATGGTGTTGTAATTAATAAGGATGGCAGTTTGTCTGCTGCTTTCCAATATCAAGCACCGGATGTTTTCTCTGCAACAGAGATTGAACGTGATACAACGGCAAGAGAGATAAATCAATTGCTTAATAAACTAGACGGCGGTTGGTCTATACAGCTTGATAGTATAAACACACCGCTTAATAGCTATACATCAAACAATGAAAGTTATTTTGTTGATAAAGTCTGCAAAATGATTGATGAAGAGAGAAGATATTTTTTTCTTAATTCTAAAAATTTATATACTTCCAATACTTATATAACATTAACGTATTTGCCTCCTCTTCGTTCTAAATCAAAAATTGCAGATATGATGTTCGATGATACAACATCAAATAAAACACAAAATTCAATAGGAGACAAGATCCTTAAATATTTTAATGAAAAATTAAATGAATTTGAGGCGCTTGCCAAATTGTCTTTTCTTGAGATCAAAAGATTAAAACAAGAAAAAATAATGAATCAAGATGGAAGTTATACTTATCATGACAAGCTTTTGTCTTTTCTTAATGCCTGCATTGTAGATAAAAATAATCCTATAGTGTATCCATCCGCAAATATGTATATAGATACGCTTTTAGCCTATGATTTTTTTACCGGCGTAACTCCTAAAATAGACAATAAGTTTATACAAATAATAACGATTGAAGGCTATCCTCTTGAGAGCTATGCAAATATTCTATATAATCTTTCACAGTTAGATCTTGAGTGTCGTTGGAATACAAAATTTGTTTTCTTGGATAATTTTGAAGCTTTAACAAAATTAGACCAAATAAGAAAAAAATGGAAACAAAAAGAGCGTGGTCTTTTAACACAAATTTTTAATCCACAATCAACAAAATATGATCTTGATGCCGTTCATATGGTGCAGCAAACTGACAGTGCGATCGCCGATGTAAATAGCGGATTGCTTGCATATGGGTACCATAATACAAGTGTTGTTGTATTCAATACAAATCGTGAAGCTGTAGAAGATGCAGCAATGAGGGTAAAACAAGTTTTTGAAAAAAATGGTTTTGTATCAAGAATTGAAGACATAAATACGGTTGAGGCTTATTTAGGTTCTCTGCCCGGGCATATAGCTCCAAATATAAGAAGATCATTGATTGACAGTATGAACCTCGCTCATTTATTGCCTCTGTCTACACTATGGATGGGGAACAAATATAATGAGTGTGATAAATATCCTCCGCACTCACCGGCACTGCTAAGAGCTGTAGCCGGAACGACACCATTCAATCTTAATCTTCACGTGGGCGATATCGGGCACACTCTAATTTTCGGGCCGACGGGAGCCGGTAAATCGACGTTGCTCGCAACTATAGTCGCTCAAGCAAGAAGATATCACAATGTTCAAATTTTTGCCTTTGATAAAGGTAAATCACTTTATCCGCTGACAGCAGCTGCCGGAGGTGATCATTATGATATCGGTGGAGATGAGGATAAATTAGCATTTGCTCCTCTTTCTAATTTAAAAACACAAAATGATATTGCATGGGCTGAAGATTGGATACTTACTTTAATTGAGTTGCAAGGGATAAAACCTACTCCACACCACAAAGAGCTTATACATCATGCTTTAAAACTTCACGTTAATAATAATTCTACGTCTATTACGGACTTTATATCAAATGTACAAAATTCGGAATTGAGAGCTGCACTTGGGCATTACTCAATTGCTGGCGCAATGGGGCGACTACTGGATGCAGAAACCGATAATTTATCTATGAGTAACTTTAGTGTTTTTGAAATAGAAGAGTTGATGAATTTGAAAATAGAAGACGCTGTACCGGTTTTGCTTTATTTGTTTAATAGAATAGAAAAATCATTAGATGGGCGGCCGTCTTTTTTAGTATTGGATGAGGCTTGGATCATGTTGGGGCATGAAGTTTTTCGCGATAAGATCCGCGAATGGCTAAAGGTTTTACGTAAAGCAAATTGTGCGGTTATTTTAGCAACGCAATCTCTAAGTGATGCGGCGAAATCGGGAATTTTGGACGTACTACAAGAGTCTTGCCCGACAAAAATTTTACTCCCAAATCCGGAAGCTCGAAACAGAGGAACCGAAAATAATTGGGGCCCATATGATTATTATAAATCGTTTGGACTGAACGAACGAGAAATAGAAATAATTTCAAAGGCAAAACCAAAAAGAGAATACTACTATAAAAGCATGTATGGATCTCGGCTGTTTAATCTTGCTTTAGGTGAATTTACCCTTTCGTTTGTTGGTGCCAGTAGCAAACATGATATTGCCAAGATTAA
>JAFGWQ010000123.1 GCA_016937075.1 Campylobacterales bacterium
AAAGCAGTCAAAATTCAGAGGTGGTTTAAGTTTCAATTCGCAACTTTTTTACATTAAAAACTGACGACTTCTGCGCTTCGCTTGACACCTGGGAAATCTAAAAGTGCCAAAGTTTCTCCCAAAATTTAACTTAAGAGTGAAATCTTATCTATTTTTTGCTAGAAGGGACTTTAAAAGAAACACCCAATAATGCCCAATATCCATATAAAAAGAGTGTTGTCATGAAAATTGAGGGAAAAGAATTTATAAGTTGCTTGATTGTTTCGGTAGGCTATCTTGCTAAAACTTTGCGACTTTTGTGCGCTATAATTATTTTATGAATGAAACAAACAAAGAACTACTCAAAAACCTTACAATTCTTTTAGCTGAAGATGACAAGCTTCTAGAAGAAAATTTAGCGATAACTTTAGGCGTGTTTTTCAAAGAGGTTGTCGTTGCTAGCAATGGTGCAGAGGCTCTTGGGTTATTTGAGCAAAAACATATAGATATCATCATGACAGATTATGTGATGCCTATTATCGATGGATATTCTTTGTGCAAAGAGATTAGACTCAAAGATCCCCATATACCGATTATCATCATAAGTAACTATAGTGATAGGGAAAAACTACTCAGAGCTATACCACTTAACCTTGTGAGCTATATGGTAAAGCCTATTTCGTATGATAATTTGTTAAAAACTTTTGACGATATGTTGATTAAAATATCTCAAGAAAAAATAGCGAGAGTCCAAATCAATGAGACATTGTATTATGACAAATACCTCAAAATGCTTGTTGAAAATGGAAAAAACATCAAACTTTCAAATACTGAAATCATTGTATTGGAACTGTTTTTGAAAAACAAAAATAAACTCTTGACAAATGATATCATTGAATTTGCTATTCACAAAGATGATGCATTGAGTTATGCGGCAATCAAAAGTCTTGTCTATCGTCTTCGAAAAAAGATAGGAAAAAATACACTAATCAATGTACAGTCTGCTGGATATCTCCTAAAGATAAAATGAAATATTTTTTTTTAATACTGCTTGTATATATAAATCTTTTTGCAAAAACACCACAGGGGATAATTCTCAGTGATTTAGAGTTTATGCAAGACACAGAGCATATCTATACACCACAAGAGATACTCAAGTCAAATCTTACAAAAGCTACAAAAACTCAAATAGGAGCTATCAAAGGTCCGTTTTGGACAAAGCTTACGATTTCAAATACCACTGATTTTGACAAAACACTCGCTTTTTACAACCCAATCGCAGGGATGAATGCTATAGATGTTTTTATATATGAAGATGGCAAGTTGATACAAAAACATGTTTTGGGAGATTTAAGAGAGCAAAAGATAAAAGATGTGCTTTTTTTCCATTCTGTTTTTATGCTCCATATTGCACCTAAACAAACTTTTACTATCATTTCAAAGCTAGAAAATTATGGGTTGTATAATATAGGCTGGGAAATTCTCACACTTAAAGAGTACCATAATTTTGATTTTACACTCACACTTACCTATGCTTTTTTGGGTGGTTTTTTATTTTTTTATATCTTTTATGTACTCTATCTATATAAAATCCATAGAAAAATTGGTTATCTTATCTTGATAGTTCAATCACTCTCAATTTTACTTTATATCTATGCAGCATATGGGGTGTTTTATCGTTTAGATATCGGACTTTCTCTTCATTTTATCACGACAGTAGCTTGGACTATATCTGGTATCACTATGATGACTATGGCGTCATTTGCATATGTTTTTTTTGGGGTCTCAAAAAAATATCCAAAAATCAAATGGATGTTGATAACTCTTTTTGGATTTTTTGGACTAATATTTTTTCTAGGTATTTTTATTGCTTTAGGGACAAATCCAGACTTTTCTACTTGGTTTAGTTATTTTCCTGCGATGATGGTGTTAAATTATATATTGTTATTTTGTGTTGCTATTTATATGTATTTTAAAAAAGAGATTGGATGGTATTATTATCTTTTTGGGCAAGGTACCCTTTTGAGTTTTATCGTCATCTATATGATGGCAGTTTTTGGGATAATAGATGTAAGCAGATATATCACTTTGATTATACCATTGGCTCTTGTTGTAGATAGTACATTTATGCTTTTTTCTCAGTACCTCCAAGCTCAAGTCGAAAAAAAAACAATGATGGAGCAAAAAGAGTTATTGTTGGAACAATCACGGTTTTACTCTATAGGTCTTGCACTAGGTTCTATAGTACACCAATGGAAACACCCACTCACGCAGCTAGGCACAACCATCACAATGCTAGATACTATCTATAGAGAAAAACCAAAAGAACTTGATAGATATACAAGTGATGCAATGCCTAGTATAAAATATAGCATAGAGCAGATGCAATTTGTACTTGATGAGTTTTCTACAATGTATCACACCTCAAAAAATCCAGAACCATTTTATCCACTCAAATCAGTGGAACAGATTGCTACGATACTTCTCAAATCTAAAATCATCCTCAAAAATGTAACTATCTCATATAAGATACCAAAGGATATAAAAATCAACGGCTATGATTATTTATTTAACAATGTGATGACTATATTGATTGATAACTCATTGGATGCATTTGATCCAAGTTGCAAAGATAATAAAATCGATATCAAAATCAAACAAATAAAAAATCATAAAATCACAATCCATTATCAAGACAATGCAGGGGGTATTGAGCCATCATTGATACATGAGGTTTTTGAGTATGGAGCTTCAACAAAAGAAGGTAAATCTCTTAAAGGGTATGGTTTGGCTATCGCAAAAATGATAATCGTGGAGCGAATGCTTGGAGAGATAGAGGTACAAAATATCGATAATGGAGTGTTGTTTGTTATAAAATTTCCTTCTACATTATAGTTTTGCTAAAACTTTGCGACTTCTCCTTGTTATAATTTAGTAAACGAAATATCTATCAAGGAAACTCTCATGAAACTCAAAAATTCACTCATCTCACTTGCTCTAGCTACTCTTCTTGCTTCAACTGCATATGCAGAATCTAGCTACATAGGCTATCAAGGTGTGGCATTCGATAGCGGTACCGCCATAGCTTCAAGTACGGTATCTCTTAGAATCACCCTCTATCAAACGGATGGAGAAACAATCGTCTATCAAGAGACCAAAAGCGGTGTGAGTACCACAGACAAGGGCTACTTCTCTCACAATATCGGTAGCGGCACAAGAACAGATGGTGCGGCAAACTGGGCAAGCGTCGTTTGGGATGATGATTATAAAATCAAAATAGAGCTAGACAAAAACAACGGTACGAGCTATACGGATTTGGGTACCAAAGAGCTCACTTCCGTACCCTATGCAAAAGGAATCGACGGCGGGAAAATAAGCGGAGGACTTACCGTCGATACCGACACGCTTCGCGTGGATAGCACCAATAATAGAGTCGGCATCGGGACAACGAGTCCTAGCCATAAATTAACCGTAGAGGGCACCGGCAGTGGAAATACGGCTCTTTTAGCATTAGACATTATCGATGATGCAGCTTTTAGTTGGGCTTCTTCAGCCATTGCACCAAATCTTACGGCAAATCATAACCTTGTCCATATGATAGGACAGGCTGAAAGTGAATATAACGCCGGTTATATAGGATTTAATTATCAAGGTGCCGGTTCTAACAGTAATTTTCTGACCTTCGGATTACATTCACACGATAACTTGTTCAATATCACCGGAGCCGGTAATGTCGGCATCGGGACAACAACGCCGGGCGCAAAATTGCATATTGCCGGGTTTGGATATGGTGTCGCAGGAGGTATAACAATGACCCC
>JAFGWQ010000124.1 GCA_016937075.1 Campylobacterales bacterium
AAATGTATCTTTATATAATGAGACAAACGGAGTGAGCGTTTTCCCTACTCCTGCTATCGCGATGGTGGGGTTAAACGATGACTGTAATAAAGTACTGATGAGTTCATTCCAAAACGAAGGCAACACCATTGTGATGGTAGGCAAAACCAAAGGTGAATTCGGCGGTTCATTATATATCAAAGAGCTTTTCGGAGAAACGACAGGCAAACTCGGAGGTATCGACTATACTGCCGAGCTTAGACTTTGGGATCTTGTGATAAATGCGAACAAAAAAGGACTACTAAAATCGGCAAAAGATCTAGGCATGGGTGGATTGGCAATTGCACTAGCTAAGATGTCGGCTCTCTCAGGCCTTGGTGTAGAAGTTGATGTCAAGCTGGATAATGCCAATGAGATATTTGACGAAACTCAAAGCAGAGCTATTTTGGAAGTAGCGCCAGAAAACATCAATGATGTAGCCAAAATGGCAATTGACCTTGGCCTGCATATCGAAGCGATCGGAAGTATCAAAGGAGCGAATTTCATCCTCAACGATGTAAGCATGTCTGTTGGAGAGCTTCAAAGTATCTATTTTGATACATTCAAAAAAACAATAGAACAAGATTTATAATAAAGAGAGCAAAAGAAAGTATATGAGAGCATTATTGAGTGTAAGCGACAAAAGCGGTATTGTAGAATTTGCCAAAGGGCTTAGAGAACTTGGGTGTGAGATCATCTCAACAGGCGGCACATTTAAGGTATTAAAAGAGAATGGAGTAGATGTCATCGAGATAGATGAAGTTACGAAATTTCCTGAATGTTTCGAAGGGCGTGTAAAAACGCTCAATCCGTATGTACACGGAGGGATCCTTCACAAAAGAGGTGATGAGGCGCATGTCGCTCAGGCAAAAGAGCTTGGTGTAGAGGGTATCGATCTCGTATGTGTCAATCTCTATCCGTTCAAAGCTACTATTGAAAGAACAGATGATTTTGAAGAGATCATAGAAAATATAGATATCGGCGGGCCTACCATGGTAAGGTCTGCTGCAAAGAACTTCAATGACGTACTTATCGTAACCGATGCCAATGATTACTCTAGAGTACTTGATGCTCTTAAAAGCGGTACGAACAGCTTGGAGTTTAGACGCGGCTTGATGATCAAAGCATTTGAACATACTGCAAGCTATGACAGCATGATAGCAAACTATATGAACGGCAGATTCAATGGCGGTTTTGGCGAGTACCAGTTCATCGCAGGCAAAAAAGTATTTGATACCAGATACGGCGAAAATCCGCACCAAAAAGGCGCATTATATGAATTTAATAGCTTCTTTAGTAAAAACTTTAAACAAGTCAAAGGTGAAGCGAGTTTCAATAATCTAACAGATATAAACGGCGCAGTTAAAATAGCTGCAAGCTTTGGAAACAGAGGTGCAGTATGCATAGTCAAGCACGGCAATCCATGCGGTTTTGCATTAAACGAAGACTTGACTCAAGCATATGTCGATGCTCTTAAATGTGACAGTATCTCTGCTTTTGGCGGTGTAGTGGCAGTTAATGGTGTTGTGAGCAAAGAGTTGGCACTCAAAATGAACGAAATGTTCTTGGAAGTTGTGATAGCAGGCGATTTTGAACCTGCCGCACTAGAGGTTTTTGAAACTAAAAAGAGACTCAAACTTTTCTCTTACGGAAGTGATAAACTAGTTCTTGCAAATGACAAAAATGATTTCAAACATATCGATGGCGGTTTTGTGTATCAAGATAGTGATATAGTCAAAGACTCCGAAGTTGCCGATGCTGCAAAACAAGGAACACTTGAAGCAACAGATACTCAGATGAAAGATCTCGAAATTGCTTATAAAATAGCTAGTTTGACCAAATCAAACTGTGTGGTATATGTCAAAGACGGTATGATGGTAGCTGTCGGTATGGGTATGACAAGCAGAGTTGACGCGGCACAATGCGCACTCAAAAAAGCTAGCAGTATGGGGCTTGATGTAAGCGGAGCTGTGATGGCTAGTGAAGCATTTTTCCCATTCCGTGACAGCATCGATGCAGCTGCAAGTGCTGGGGTTAAAGCTATCATTGAACCGGGCGGAAGTGTGAGAGACGATGAAGTGATAGAGGCCGCCAATGAACATGGCATCGCATTATATTTTACAGGTGTGAGACACTTTTTGCATTAAAACCTGTCATCCTGAACTTGTTTCAGGATCTCATATAGAACATCCTTCCATCGTCATTCCGTACTTGATACGGAATCCACAACCATTCGTCATCCTGAACTCGTTTCAGGATCTCATATAGAACATCCTTCTCTCGTCATTCCGTACTTGATACGGAATCCACAACTATTGTCATCCTGAATTTATTTCAGGATCTAAACAATCAGACTATCATCAATAATTTATCCTATTTCAAATATAATTATTAAAATAAGTATGCATTCCACCTCAGGAGAGGAGGAATGAGAGAGAGACGCTCTCCTTTAAAACCGAAGATATGCTTTTGAATCATTAATATCTTCAATTTTATCTACTAGATCAGCAACAGCTTGAAAATATTTTTTCATTGCTGCTTTATCAAAAAGTATAATCTCTTCACCAACATGCATATGAGGAACAACCATGCCGCCTCTTATATTATCTATGAGTGAAAAAGAGGACACCTTTTTAGTAGCGCTTTCAACCTTAAGGCGATCGCATCCTGCCGTTATCTTTTCAAAAATTTCTCTAGGTATAATGGGTCTAAAATCTGGTATAGGCCATCCACCTGCTGGCGGACGAAGCTTTGGAAAAACATATTTAGCCTCTAACACACTTTCTATTTCTCCTATTGGCATAAATTCTCCTTTCTAAAATTAATTTTTGCAAATTTTTGCGACCTCAATTTCAATGTGTCATTTGTATTTTTTATGCATCACCTCCTTATTTGGATTTACCTATCCTTATGGGTATATCCAAGTATATGCTTTGCAAAAAGAGCATTTTCTTGCAAAGCATTAAAAACATATTTTGCTGCACCTATAGCATTACGCTCACTATGGCACATCATAGTACTCATTTTATCGGTCGCGCCGGTCATACGATAATTGGTGCATCCACACCAGTTCATACAGTATTTTTTTAAAGAACACTCTTTGCATTCGACATTACTACTAGCAAACTGTTTGCCAATAGAACATCTTGCAAGCAGATTAACACCGGTGTGTATATTGCCCATCATCATATTTTCATCAGTGTCATCACCGATAAGCCGCTCACAAGGATAAGCATTGCCACTTGGTGCAAAACCAAATTCGCTCTCACCCATTCCGCAACGATCTGATGGCTCATAGCCACCTTTGAAAAATAAAATAAGTTTATTATCGAGTAAATTAACAGCTATCTCTTGATCGCATTCAAACATCTCTATATAAGTATCGGCGACCTCATTATAACTCTTAGCAATCAAAGGAAGGCTCTTTTCGTCCCATAAAGCCGAAATATCAGGATTGAGATGAATATTATATATCTCTTCATTGATTAAAAATCGTACCGTGTTATCTAGCTGGGCAACTGTTTCAGGACCAAATACAGCGTTAACTTGGAAATGGTCAAGTTCTCTGGATATCTCTTTGATATTTTTTAAAACTGTTTTGAGGGTACCACGACCGTTTTTATATTTTCGTTTTTTATCATGGATATGCTCTGGACCATCTATGCTGATACTGAGTCGTATATTATGCCTGCGTATAAAGCGTAAAATGGTATCACTAAGTAATGTTCCATTGGTTGTTATGTTAAAAGTTATGGGATTTGATACATCTTTGCTGTAAATATAAGTGATGATATCTTCCATAAGAGAGAGTTGCAAAAATGGCTCACCACCAAAAAAACCAAAGTCAATTGACTCATTTGAAGGAGTTATGGCAAATGCAAAATCAATGATTTTTTTTGCTGTATCCATATCCATATTGCGGCTAAATTTTTTACCAGCATAGCAATATTCACATCGTAAATTGCAGTCATGGGTAATACTCAGAGTTATCTTCATAAATATATCCTCCTTACGGATACCTCAACAAAACTGATAAAAATCACTCTTTTTTCCAATGTGTAATGAAATATTCTACATATATTATGTTTAAATTACAATAAATATATTTTTATATTAATTTTTATTTTCATCATTTTTATAAATTAAATAAGTTCAATTACACTACCGCACTACACACTATAGGTCAGGGGTTGAATTTCTACTTTTGCCTCGTTCTACCTCTGTATAGACAAGGAACATCATTTACAAATGTAAAGGGACATCATTTACACTTTTAATAACTATTGTTATCTTTGCATTATTCAAATT
>JAFGWQ010000125.1 GCA_016937075.1 Campylobacterales bacterium
CAAGGCTAAATTCACCATATTTTAGGTAAAATTCACCATTTTATAATGGGGATTTCCATGGATATACGACAATCGTTTTTAGATTATTTTCAAAGCAAAGGCCATCTTTTGGTAGCCAGTTCTCCGCTGGTACCTGATGATCCAACATTGCTTTTTACTAATGCCGGTATGGTGCAGTTTAAAGATATATTTACAGGACAAGCTCCTATCCCAAATCCACCTAGAGCAACAAGTTCTCAGACCTGTATCAGAGCAGGAGGCAAACATAATGACCTTGACAATGTAGGTTATACAGCCAGACACCATACTTTTTTTGAAATGTTGGGAAATTTTTCTTTTGGAGATTACTTCAAAGAGGATGCCATAGCTTATGCATGGGAATTTGTAACGGGTAGTAATTATTTAGCATTGCCTAAAGAGAAGATATGGGTTACGGTGCATGATAGTGACAATGAAGCGTTTGAGATTTGGAGTAAGCATATAGACCCAAGCCGTATAGCTCGTTTTGGCGATAAAGACAATTTTTGGCAAATGGGGGACACTGGACCTTGCGGGCCGTGTAGTGAGATATTTTATGATCAGGGTGAAGAACATTTCAATTCACCGGAAGACAAAATGGGTGGCGAGGGAGATAGATTTTTAGAGATCTGGAATCTTGTGTTTATGCAATATGAAAGGGATGAGAGCGGCACGCTGCACACGCTTCCAAAACCTAGTATTGACACAGGCATGGGGCTAGAGAGAGTAGTAGCTATCAAAGAAGGTGTTTTAAACAATTACCACTCATCGTTATTTATGCCGTATATTGAAGCTATTGAAAAATTGGTAGGTAAAAAATACGATTATAATGACAAACAAAGTGCAAGTTTTAGAGTAATTGCCGATCACCTGCGCTCGGTTTCGTTTTTATTGGCCCAAGGGGTAAATTTTGACAAAGAGGGAAGAGGATATGTGCTTAGACGTATTATGCGTCGTGCCATTCGTCATGGTTATCTTCTTGGCCTTAGAGAACCGTTTATGCATAAACTTGTTGATAGTTTAGTAGCAAATATGGGTGAGCATTACACTTATTTGCCTCTAGCATCCGATTCTATCAAAAGTGCTATGAAACTTGAAGAAGAGAGGTTTTTTGATACTATAGATGCCGGCATAACACTATTCAACAAAGAGCTTGAAAATATCGGAGATGTATTTAGCGGCGAAGTGGCATTCAAGCTTTATGATACTTACGGCTTTCCGCTTGATTTGACAGAAGATATGCTCAGAGAACTTGGAAAAAGTTTGGATCACGATGCATTTGAAGAGCATATGAAAGCACAAAGAGAGCAATCAAAAGCTTCATGGAAAGGCACAGGAGATGCTGTAGCTACAGGTGATTTTAAAGAGCTCAAAGAGAAATTCGGCGTCAATAATTTTGTAGGTTATACAAGCACTATTCATAACAGCAAGGTATTGGCTTTGCTTGATGAAAATTTTAAGCTGGTCGACAAAATAGACTCTAATGGCTGGGTCATGCTGGACAATACTCCATTTTATGCAGAGTCAGGTGGACAGTGCGGAGATAAAGGTACTTTAAACGATACTGTTAAAGTACTTGATACCAAGAAATTTTTAGATTTGAATTTAAGTCAAGTAGAGGGCACTTTATCTGTAGGAGATACTGTTGAAGCCAAGGTGGATGATAGTAGAATGCAAATAGCCAAACATCATTCAGCTACACATCTGCTTCATGCTGCATTGCGTGAAATTTTAGGAACTCATATATCTCAAGCTGGTTCTCTTGTAGAGTCCAATAGGCTTAGATTTGATTTTTCACACCCTAGAGCAATGAATCAGGAAGAAATCGATGAAGTAGAAGCATGGGTAAATGATAAAATTGACCTTGCAATACCAGGAAGTACCGAAACAATGGATGTAGAAAGTGCAAAAGCCAAAGGGGCTATGGCACTATTTGGCGAAAAATATGGAGATGAGGTCAGAGTTGTTGATTTTGGCGGTGAATCTATCGAGCTTTGCGGTGGTATCCATGTAGAAAACAGTGCCCAAATAGGACTTTTTGTAATTACCAAAGAGAGCGGAGTGAGTGCAGGGGTAAGACGAATTGAGGCAATTTGCGGCAAAGAAGCTGTAAAATTTACAAAAAATATTCGCAATGAACTTGAAACAATACGAAACGAAGTTAAAAATCAAGATGCTCTTAATGGGGTATTGAAATTAAAAGAACAGATAAAAACACTGAAAAATGAACTTTCAAGTGCCATGAGCAGCCAAAAAAATGAACTTGAAGTTTTAGAGATAAACGGCGTGCAAACAATTGTTTGCGAAGTGAATGGCGGAGACATTAAAGCAATGATCGATGATGCTAAGAATCGCTATGAGAAAGTAGCCATCATGCTAATTCAGCCAAAAGATGACAAGGTAATGATAGCTTGCGGTGTTAAAGGCGCAGCAATCAAAGCAGGGGCATGGATCAAGGAAATTGCTCCAGTACTTGGCGGCGGAGGAGGCGGTAGAGATGATTTTGCTACTGCCGGAGGCAAGGATTCTTCCAAGATCCCAGAAGCACTTAAAGCTTCTAGAGATTATTTAGCCAAAATGCTCTAAGGGGAACAAATGAGTCAAATGCATCTATTATTAACCCTTCATGTACTCTCAGCTATTATTTGGGTTGGCGGTATGATCGCTATTCGTGTAGCTGTTCACCCTCTTAAACTCGTATGGGAAGATGAAGAGTTGAGAATTAATCGTAATCTCGCAGTTACGAAAAGACTTTTGTTTCTAGCCTTGCCTTTTGTTTTGATAAGCATAGCTACTGGCATTATGCTCTCTGCCACATTAAAGAATACTTCGTTGGTTTTTTTGGTTCATGTCAAAGAGACTATTTGGCTTGTTATGGCATTTAATTTTTCTTGGATTTTTTTGCGCAGGAACGTTGCTCAAAGAGCATTTAATAATTTAGATCTACCAGGAGCAAAAAGGGTTATGATGCCTTTGGCAAACTTCTTTTTGCCCCTGAATATTATACTTGGACTAGTAGCATTATGGCTAGGCGTAAGTCTTAGAGGAGTATAAAATCTTACAATATAAACTATCGATATGTATCAAAAAGAATTAGACGCACTTCAAAAAGCAGGTCGCTTTAGAGAACGAAAGATCTATAATGATAATTTAATAGATTTTGCCAGTAATGATTATTTGGGATTAGCCAATAATAAAGAGCAGCTGCAAAAAGCATTAGAGTTATTGAATAATTATGATACCTTTGCTCCCAAAGCAAGTATGCTGGTTGGTGGCTATCATTCTCTTCATAAAATATTTGAGTCGCAAATGGCAACTCTTAATGAGTTTGAAGCAGGCATAATGGTCGGCAGCGGTTTTTTGGCAAACTTATCTCTGTTTGAAGCGCTAGTTCGTAAGGGCGATCATTTGTTAGTAGACGAGGAGTATCATGCAAGCGGTATGATGGCTATAGGTTTACTAAAAGATAGAGTAACACTGTTTAAACACAATGATATAGAAGATTTACGTTCCAAAATATCAAGTGTAAAAGCTAAGAGAGTTATCATTGCTATCGAAGGTGTTTATTCTATGAGTGGAGAATTGTGTGCGAAAGAAATTTTTGACATCTGTGATGAAAACGATGCATTACTCATTGTAGATGAGGCGCATAGCAGTGGGGTAATAGGTAAAAAACTATTAGGTATTTTTGAGCATTACGGGATTACTCCAAGAGCAAATCATATCAAAATGGGAACACTTGGCAAGGCTTACGGAAGCTATGGAGCATATATATTGGCTTCACAAACAATCATTTCCTTTCTAGAAAATAGAGCAAAACCAATCATTTATTCTACGGCACCGTCTGTGATTGATACTGCGTTGGCAATTGTCAATATGCGTTACATTCAAGATAATTTTGAAGTGCTAAGTAGAGAAATTTTACAAAGGCAACAAATATGCAAAGAGTACTTGGGATTTGATTTAAAATCTCTCATTGTTGCACTTCCGCAAGAAAGCAATAAGATTGTGCTAGATATGCAAACGGCTTTGATGCAAGAAGGTTTCTTGGTTGGTGCGATCAGGCAGCCCACCGTAAAAGTGCCAATACTGCGTATTATCCCTAGGCTGGGCGTTTCAGAAGAATATTTGCGTTTGCTTTTTGATAAGCTAAAAATGATTTCAATCAAATTTTTTTAAAATCTGCTACAATTATATAACACTTAGAGGAGTTTTAAAATCGTGTCTAAAATATTTAAATTATTTATTAAATTTATAATTATTATAACTATAGGTATCATCGCCGCGATGATTTATGCATATACGCAAATTTCACTGGACGCTGATAAATTGATTAATTATAATCCTGAAGTATCAAGTGTCGTGCTTGATAAAAATGAAAAACGAATCGCATATATTTTTAAAGACAAACATCGTCTTTATGCAAAATATGAAGATATACCTGAAAAACTTGTATATTCTTTGGTAGCTGTAGAAGACAGCGGTTTTTTTGAACATCAAGGCGTTAGTCCTGAGGCTATTTTAAGAGCTATTTTTAAAGACATACAAGCCGGAAGTTTTGTAGAAGGCGGCAGTACCCTGACTCAACAGCTTATAAAAAATACATATTTAACAAATGAAAAAACATTAGGACGTAAAATCAAAGAAGCTGTACTTGCTCTTAAGATAGAAAAATCATTAAGCAAAGAAGAGATACTCGAACGTTACTTGAATGAGATATTTTTTGGAAATGGGTACTATGGTGTCAAAACAGCTGCCAATGGATTTTTTCATAAAGATCTAAATGAGTTGACTCTTAAGGAAAGTGCTATGTTAGTAGGGCTTCCAAATGCTCCTAGTACACTAAATCCTGTTAAATATTATGAAAGAGCAATAAATCGCGCAGATACTGTTTTATTTCGTTTAAAGACTTTAGGTTGGATCGATGAAGCACAATATAATGAAGCAATTGCCCAAAGACCAAAAGTTTATTCATCTAGCTTGACACAAAATTTGGCACCTTATGTTGTAGATGAAGTAATAAGACAGTATGAACCTTTAGTTGAAGATCTTCGAACAGGGGGATATACCATCCATACTACAATAGACCTCAAGCAGCAAGAAATAGCACAAGAGGCAGTGCAAAAGGTATATAAAGATGCTATGCGTCACTCACCTAGTGCTTCCTTGAATGCTGCTCTTATTTCTATGGAAAGCAGTACGGGTAATATTTTGGCCATGATAGGAGGTGTTGACTATAAGAAAAGCGCATTTAATCGAGCTACTCAAGCCACTAGACAGCCAGGCTCATCATTTAAGCCTTTTGTATACCAAATAGCCCTTGATGCAGGTAATAACCCAGCAACTTATGTGCAGGATATAGAACAAATATTTGAATATACGGATAATCGAGGCAATCGTAAAACTTGGTCTCCAAAAAACTACGACGGGACTTTTAAGGGGTATATGACATTAAGACAAGCATTGATCGAGTCTAGAAATCTAGCAACCGTCAATTTGGCCAGTAGATTGGGAATGCCTAATGTTTTTGATAAATTAGAAGTGTTGCAAATCCAAAATATGCCTAGGGATATGTCTATTGTGCTAGGTAATTTATCTGTCAGTCCTTTAAAGATGGCACAGATATATTCCGTTTTCGGTAATTATGGCAAAATAGTAGAACCTCGCCTGGTTAGTAAAATTATTGCAAAAGACGGCGGTTTGGTTTTGGAGATAAAATCAGAAGTGATAGCGGAATTTACAAGACCGGAACAAGCATATCTTATGACAAGCATTTTACAAGATGTCGTCAGATATGGTACGGGGCACGGTGCTTTAGTTGATGGAATAGAGCTTGCAGGTAAAACAGGAACTACAAACAACAATGTTGATGCTTGGTTTTGCGGATATTCCCCTACAATTGAAACCATGATATGGGTAGGTAGAGACGATAATAGACCGATGAATAGCGGAGTAACAGGAGGAGGTGTAGTGGCACCTGCTTTTGGACATTATTATAGAAAATTAATTTCGATATATCCACAAACAAAACGCAAGTTTGATATTCCAGGTGGCGTAGGATATGGTGTTATAAATGGTAAAAATGAATTTTATACCAACATATCTCCTTTGCCTTTAGATCAACCTAGCCTTGAAGATTTAAATGCAATTGATGCGAACGCAACTGACGCAAATAGGACTGACGAAAATGATACTGATGATATATCATTTTTCGACTTTCAGGAAAGAGACGACAATAAAGAAGATAGTTCAGTTGACATTTCTATATTTTAGTGATTTCGTTGTTTGATGGCTTGTTTTGCTTCGCGGTCAAGAGTTTTGCCTTTGAGATCAGCTCTTTTGTCATGAAGCTTTTTCCCTTTGGCAAGCCCAATAGAGATCTTTGCTTTGTTTTTTTCATTAAAATATAGCATTAATGGTACAATCGTTAAACTTTCTTGAGTCGATTGGGCAAATAGCTTATTTAACTCTTTGCGATGGAGTAAAAGCTTTCTCGGTTTTCTCGTATCGGGAACAAAGCTGCGATAAGCTGTTTCTAAATGAGTGATATGCATATTCATAACAAACAATTCATCCTTTATAAAGCGGCAATAAGAGTCTTTTAGATTTGCTCTTTTTGCCCTAAGGGCTTTGACTTCACTGCCTTGCAGCACTATGCCGGCTTCAAAAGTTTGCAGTATCTCATAATCATGGCGAGCTTTCTTGTTTTGAGCTATTAGATTCATTGCCACTTAGGGTTCCTTTTTTGATGCAATTATATCATACGGCTTAAAAAAAGTACTACCGCTTCCGCTAAAGAACCATTCTTTGGGTGCTTCATTTTTTAAATCCGGGTATGCAATAAGAGCAGCACCGTATAAGTCATTTAAAATTTCTGGAGCAAAAGATGTTTGAGCCAAGATCTCTTTGCTGCTCAACTCTTTCCAGTGTATATATTTTTGCGAGGTTATTGTGTCTAGAAGATTGTTCTTGAAAGTTTTATAAACCAATGTGGTGTCACATCCTAATGTTGGAAAAAAAAGCTCTACTTCAAACGGTTCCTCATCAAACAACTCTATGATTTCTCCAAACCCGCTTACATTTGCCACCGGATAATCGTATACAAAAAAGGGCACATCAGCTCCTACTGTACTTCCTAGTTTGGCAAGAGTTGGTGTATCTAATTGGAGATCGCATACTTTGTTTGTAAGTCTCAAAAAAGCACCCGCATCACTGCTGCCTCCGCCTAGCCCAGCCTGAGACGGAATATTTTTTTCAACTAC
>JAFGWQ010000126.1 GCA_016937075.1 Campylobacterales bacterium
AAAGACCTCTTTTCGCAAAAGAGTTAGAAAAATTAGAGAAGATTTTTTTATAATTCTTGGTTACAACAATGTCACAAAAAAGATAGTTGGAAAGATGCTTGCACAAGGATACAGAGTAGTTGTAATTGAAAAAAATCCAGATAGAGCAAACGAGCTGGTGCTTGAAAATTATGTCCCGTCCGTCCCTATCCTTGAAGCTGATATTTATGATCCAAAAGCATTGGAGCTAGCTGGTATTAAGTCAAAGTATTGTAAAGGATTAGTTTCTTTATTTGAAAATGACAATCTAAATCTCAAAATCGCGATAACCGCTAAAATACTTAATTCAAAGATCCCTCTAGCTATTAAATCCACCACCAAACATATGACAGAAAATCTCGAAGATCTTGGTGTTGAGATCATTGAAAATCCGTTTGAGATCATTTCTCAGCAAATTCAAATGCTGCTTACTGCACCATCTTTGTATAAACTAGTTAGATGGATGCATGGAAGAGGGGATTTGAGGACAACCGCCTTTCATCTTCCCGAGGGCAAATATATCATTTGCGGATACGGCAGAATGGGGCATGAGATAAAAAATGTCTTAGAAAAAAACAATATCGAAGCAGTTTTTATAGAAATGGATGCCACCAAGAAAAATACCTTTAGCAAAAAAGAACAATGTGAAATACTTTTTAAAGATGCAGATGATAGAGAGGTGTTGCTGCAAGCAGGAACTGAAGATGCCGTAGCCATCATAGCCGGTTCCAAAGATGACACTACAAATCTTTCTTTGCTTTCTATTGCTCGAAAAATCAATCCGAACATCGTAACAATAGCAAGAGAAAATGAAATAGAAAACCAAGCTCTATTTAACTATGCGAATATTAATTATGTATTTATGCCTTCTCGTTTGCTAATATATAAGACTATAGCCGCACTCATAGATCCGATCGTTGATAAATTTATTGCTCATGCAATAAAACAAGACGAGATATGGGCGAAAGAATTATTGGGAATGCTTAAAGCAAAAGTAGGCGACAATCCATCTATATATAAACTTTTTGTTGACGATCAACATGCTCGCGCACTAGCAGAAAGAATTAAATGCAAAGAGTTAATAAAGCTAGAAACTTTGACAAGGTCAAGAGCCAACAGAGATGAGCATAACCCTATTGTGGCTCTGCTGCTGCTCAGAAAAGATGAGTTATATTTGTTGCCAGATATGAACGAAATTATGCTTGAGTATGGTGACCAAATACTTTTTGCATCCGATCGCGATGCCATAGAAGATATAGAATATATCGCAGAAAATATCCATGAGCTTGCATATGTGCTTGGAGAGAGAAACTAGAAGGTATTTAATATCTTCTCGGCTTCATCAACACTCAAAAGCTTGCCCGTGCTTACAACTTTCCCGTCAATTACAAGAGCGGGGGTAGAGAGAACATTGTATTTCATAATCTCCATAATATCATCAACCTTAATGACTTGATGAAAGCCGCCAATTTTGCTAACAGCTTGTTTTACCACTTCTTCTAGTGCTTTGCATTTAGCACAACCAGTTCCTAGTATTTCTATTTTCATACATTTCCTCCTAAAATAAAATTAAATAGATAGCCAACCAAAAGTATCCCAAATCCGACAATACCAAAAAATATCGCTATGAGTTTGATATGTAAAATGCGCTTTAGTATCATTGCTTCGGGCAGACTAAGGGCGGTTATGGACATCATAAAAGCCAAGGCAGTGCCGAGCATCATGCCTTTACTTGTCAGCACTTCTATGAGCGGCATTACCCCTGCAGCGTTACTATACATAGGCATCCCCATCAAAACTGCCAAAGGTACTGCATACCAAGCATTCCCGCCAGCGTAGTTGGCGATAAAATCAGCAGGCACATAACCGTGCATAAATGCTCCTATTCCCACACCGATAAAGACATAAAGATAAATTTTTTTAAAGATATCAAAAGTATATTTCCAAGCTTCTTTAGCTCTTTGTGATACGCTTAGCTCTATCTTAATATCTTCTAGCTCACCATGCATTGGGGTCACCGGGATAAGCACATATTTTTCAAGTTTCATTTTGCCAATGATATATCCGCCGATTATGGCTACAAGCAAACCAAAGCCAATGTAAATAGCAGTAATCTTCCATCCAAAAAGCCCAAAAAGCATTGCAATTGCTATTTCATTATTTAGAGGAGCTGAAATCAAAAAGCTGAAAGTTATACCCATAGGGATTCTGGCTTGCATGAATCCCAAAAATAGTGGAATAGCAGAGCAGCTGCAAAATGGGGTAATGATACCAAACAAAGAGGCTAAGATGTTGCCGCTAAATTCACTTTTGCCTTGCAAATAAACTCTTACTTTTTCTGTATTGAAATATGTCCGCAAAAAACTCACGACAAATATAATAGTGATAAGCAGTATAAAAATCTTTAATGTGTCAAATAAGAAAAAATGCACTGCTTCGCCAATTTGGCTCTTTGGTTCTAAGCCTAAAATCTCAAATGTGACGATACTGCTTAATCTCTCCCACCAGTCAAACATGGCAATCCTCCTTGAGTATTAGATCTGTATTGTCACAATTATTATATTCTATTTGGAATGTGATGTGTAAGATATGATAATCACTCTTTAATTTATCTTTGATGGCATTTAAGATTTTATTTGATTGCGATATAGATAAATCTTTTTCAAAATCGATATGAGCCTCCAAAAAAATATCATGTTCGCCTAGGTTCCAAATATGAAGATGATGGATATTTCCAATGCCCTCAAATGCTTCTACGTCTTGTTTAATCTTTTGTATATCAATACCCTCCGGAACTGTTTGCATGAGTATAGATATAGAGTCTTTAACAAGTGGCAATGAAGAGACAATGAGATAACCGGCAATCAAAATAGAGACAAGTGAATCTATCCAAAAGACACCAAAATAGTACATCAATATACCACCAACCACAACACCCACGGAAGTCATCACATCTCCAAGCAGATGTAGATAGGCTGCTTTTATATTCATATTGTCGTGGCTATCTTCTTTTATTATGAATACACTAAGAGTATTAATGACGACTCCCAAACCACCCAGTACTATAACAAGTGTAGAATTTAGTGCTTGCGGGTGGATAAATCTATCAATTGCTTCGATAATGAGGAGTATTCCGATGCCAATTAAAACAGAAGCATTAAATAAAGCAGCCAAAATCTCAGCTCTTTTATATCCAAAAGTTTTATATTCATCGCGCGGTTTATTAGCTATTTGATGGCTCCACCAAGCTAATACAAGCGCCAATACATCACTAAAATTGTGCATCGCATCACTGAGTAGCGCCAAGGACCCAGACAGTACACCACCTATGATTTGAGCAAGTGTGATAACGGCATTTAAGATAATAGTAATAAAAAGATTTTTACCACTTGTTTCATGTGTATGATCATGTCCCATTTTCAATCCCTTAAATGCAATAAACAATTAAAATTAGAATAATAATCACTTGTCATTGATGATTCCCATCTTTTGAAGCTTGGCATTTAGCCCATTTTCTTTTATAACACCCATATGTTTTTCAACCACTTCGCCCTTGCCGTCGAGATAGACTTGAGTTGGAATTATTTGCACACCATATGCTATTGATGCATCCATATCTTTGTAGATGTCTATAAAATAGATATTGCTTTTTGGATTTTTGGCTTTTATCTTATGGAGCAACCGTCCCATCACTTGACAAGAATGACAACTTGTTGAACCAAATTCGAGCATTATGGGTTTACCTTTTCCTATAAGCGGCTTTATGCTGCTAAAAGGCACAGGCTGCAACATAGGAGCATCTGCATTTGATATTGTAGAGAGAACAAAAAGTCCAAGTATTGATTTGAGTATATTTTTCATTTGATTTCCTTAAAAAATTTGATATGCTTTATAGGCAAAATACAATCCAATAGCGATTAAGATAATGATAAAAAAAGCATTGATATATTTGCTTATTTTACCAAGCAATTGATGTGAAGCAACACTTTGTGTAAATCCTATAGAGATACCTGCTATGAGCAATAAGCTTCCATGTCCCAATGCAAAAGCAAGGACTAGCAGATACGAATATATCCACCCGCTCTGCTGTGCGACCATCACTATACTTACAAGCGGAGCTGTAGCACATGGAGTACTGACCAATCCAAATATTAGTCCGATGACGATCGCACCCAGGAGTTTAAGTTTAATAAATTTTTGAGCGATTTTATCTTTGTTTATTTCTCGTATCCAGCCCATCGCATAGGCTACGACCATAAATGTTGCCATAGAAGCTAACACATATGCCCAAAAAGGAGCAATGCTGAGCATCATACCTACTTTGGACACAAGCAGCAAAAGAATTGAAAAGCTGATGACTAAACCCAAAACGAAAAGTGTAGAATATTGATAGATAAATCTCTTTTTGGCTCTCGGTTCCATATCTCCGCTAAGAGCAACCGCGCTACCTGCTAAAAGCGGAAGTGTTACGATAGAGCAGGGAGCAAGAGATGTTAAAACACCTATTAAAAAAGAGGCTAGTATCGCCAATCCCCCGTAATTTTCAATCGTTTGAATTAGCAATTCTTCCATTTATTGTATATTTCCCAAACACTCACTCATCATTGGAGCTATCATTTCCGGCGATACGTCCCAAGTGATTTTTATCTCTAATCCATTATCATTTTTGATAGTTTCGATATTTTGGATTTTACTCATGATTTCAATATCACAATTGCAACTACAAGTTCCATTTTTGCATTCGTTGACTTTTTGTTCTATTTTGCTGCCTTTGTCTGTTGTGACAAAAGCACTAAAACCTTTTTTATTGTCCATTTCTTTAAATGTGATATTCATAATATACTCCTAGTTGTCTTTTAGTGCAGCTGTTACTTTTGGCAACAGCACCTCTTCTATCTCGGCGTAAGTTGCTTCAAACGCCACAAACTCTTTTCCGTCAGGATCTTCAAATCCTACATGAATTTTTTTTATCGGTCGCGGAAACATAGGGCAAGTTTCATGTGCATGGTCACATACCGTTACGACGAGGTCAAACGGAATATCTATGACTTCATCTAAGTCTTTTGAATGATACTCATCTCTCCATATACCGTTTTGCTCTAGCACTTTTTTCGCATTTGGATTGACTTTGCCACTAGGCGCTACCCCGCAACTATACGCCTCAACTCCATCAAGCTTAGCATTTATAAGAGCTTCACCGATGATACTTCTACAACTGTTTCCAGTACACATTACTAAAACTTTTTTCATTTTTTCTCCTCCTATAATTCATTTACCATATCAATCACCCAAAAAGGATAGATATTGGTGTTGGTTTTGTGTTAGTATTAAAGACGGT
>JAFGWQ010000127.1 GCA_016937075.1 Campylobacterales bacterium
ACCCAAACCAGATGGCATCAAGACAGGAGATATTGGCACTACAGCGATAATAATCTAGTAAGCATTTGGCTGGCTTTGGGAGATGAATATACCCAGAACGGCGTACTAGAATTCATACCCGGCAGCCATCGTATGCAATTTGAAACAGATCAGTTTGATGAAAAAGAGTATTTTAGAGAAGATTATGACAAGAATATAGCATTGATTCAAACAAAAGCCTCCACAAGACTCCACAAAGGCGATGTTGTCATATTTCACTCTCTTTTACTCCACAGGGCAAATAAAAACGATACCAATGAGCCTAAAATATCTTTTGTATATACGGTAAAGGGTGCAAAAACCAAAGTTATAGAAGATACCCGTTCTTCTGCATACCCAGAAATTATATTAGGAGAAAAATCGTGAAACTATATGGTATCAAAAATTGCGGCAGCGTCAAAAAGGCTATGGTATTTTTAGACGATGCAGGCATTGAGTATGAATTTGTAGATTTTAAAAAAACACCTGCAACTTTAGAACAAATAACATATTGGTCAAACAAAGTCGGCATTGACAAACTGCTTAATCGCAAAGGTACTACATATAAAAAATTAGGGCTGAGCGATATGCACCTTGATGATCTGCAAAAAATAAAATGGATGGCAAAAGAAAATAGCCTTATCAAACGTCCGGTCATAGAATATGATCATAATGTTTTGGTTGGCTTCGATGAGAGCATATATCAAATAACATTTAACTCTTGACAAAATTGGTAAGATTGGATAAAGTTACATTATCGTTATGAATAAGAAATTTTAAACGAAATTTAGTGTATTATAAAACACAATATTTATACAAGGAAAAAATATGGGAAAATATATAGAATTAACAAATAGTAATTTTGAAGCGACTATTAAAGAAGGTGTTTCTCTAGTGGATTTTTGGGCACCTTGGTGTGGGCCTTGCCGCATGATCGCTCCAGTGATCGAAGAATTGGCAAATGATTTTGACGGTAAAGCTAATATCTGTAAAGTAAATACTGATGAAGAACAAGATATTGCCGTTAAATTTGGGATTAGATCTATACCAACTATTCTTTTCTTTAAAGATGGAGAATTAGTAGATCAAATGATAGGCGCTGCATCAAAAGATACATTTGCCCAAAAACTTAACTCACTTCTATAAAACCTGTATAAAAGAGGATAAATATCCTCTTTTATCTTACTTTTTTTACCTCTTTTTAGATACAATCGCTACAATAATTAAGATTAGACAAATATATAGTATTAACAAACATCACATTAACCGATTAAGAAGGAAATTATGCTAGATTGTGCAATTATAGGCGGTGGGCCTGCTGGACTAACTGCTGGACTGTATGCAACTAGAGGCGGGCTAAAAAATGTTGTCCTTTTTGAAAAAGGATTGCCTGGCGGGCAAATTACACAAAGCAGTGAAATAGAAAACTACCCAGGATTTTTTGATCATACAAAAAGCGGTATGGATTTTATGGATAATTGGCAAAAACAATGTTTTAACTTTGGATTAGAACATCGAATGGATGAAGTTTTACAAATACAAAAAGATGGTGAAAACTTTTCTATACAAATTGCAGGCAAAGATCCTGTATCGACAAAAAGTGTAATAGTTTGCACAGGAAGCACTCCAAAAAGAGCCGGCATCGTTGGTGAAGATAAGTTTTTTGGCAGGGGTGTTAGTACTTGTGCTACTTGTGACGGATTTTTTTACAAAAACAAAGAAGTGGCAGTACTTGGCGGCGGCGATACTGCTCTTGAAGAAGCGTATTATCTATCCAATATATGCTCCAAAGTTTATCTTATTCATAGAAGAGACAGTTTTAGGGCTGCACCATCAACTATACAAAGAGTACAAAACAAAGAGAATATCGAGATCGTATTGAATACAACGGTAACCCAAATATTAGGCGACGATATGGGTGTAAATAGTATTTTGCTCAAAGATAAAAACGGAAGTGAAACCAAACTAGAAATTTCTGGTATATTTGTCTTTGTGGGGCACAATGTCAATAATAGTGTTTTAAAAACATCTGAAAACAATTTTTTATGCGATGTCAATGAACAAGGCCAAGTCATAGTAAATCTCAAAATGCACACCTCACTTGAGGGGCTTTTTGCTGCAGGAGACATTCGTATAGATGCTCCCAAACAAGTAATATCCGCAGCAGGCGATGGTGCAGTTGCTGCATTGGAAGTTATATCTTATCTCCAAGAAAGGTCATAAATGATAAAAGTAGGTATAGTAGGAAGCACTGGACGTGTAGGAACACTTTTGATAGAAAATATAGCACAAGATAAAGAATTGACCCTTGGTGCTCTTCATGTTTTTGATGAATTAAAACAAGATGCCCCAAAAGGTGTACTGGTCACAAACAGCATGAAAGAACTTCTTAAAGCATCTGATATTGTTATAGATTTTTCTGCTCCGGAAGCTACCGGTGAACTATGCGAAGAGGCCCTTAAAAACCCTACTCCGCTTGTAATTGCTACCACCGGGCTAAATGTTCATCAGCAAAATCTTCTTAATGATGCATCCCAAGAGATGCCTGTACTTTATGCTACCAATATGTCCGCTGGAATTGCACTTTTAAAAATGCTTGTCAAAAAAGTAGCTGCCACACTCAAAGATTTTGATATAGAGATAGTAGAGCAGCATCATCGTCATAAAGTTGACGCTCCAAGCGGTACTGCTCTAACACTAGCTGAATTTGCTGCTGACGGCAGAGGTGTGGATCTAGATAAAGTACGTATCAGCGGCAGAGACGGTGTAATCGGGGCAAGAACCAAAGACGAGATAGGCGTTATGGCGCTTCGCGGCGGTGATATCGTAGGAAGACATACTGTCGGTTTTTATAATGATGGTGAATTTTTGGAACTCAATCATACCGCTACTAGTAGAGAAACTTTTTCAAAAGGTGCACTTCGTGCTGCTAAATGGCTTATAGGTCAAAAAAATGGGCTATACAGCATCAATGATGCTTTAGGGCTATAAAAGGAATAATATGTGTGCCATTGTAGGAATTTATGGATCAGAAGACGCGGCAAAAAATGCTTATTACGCACTTTTTTCTATGCAACA